>CABRXB010000312.1 GCA_902474785.1 uncultured Eubacteriales bacterium
CACATAGCACAAAGCCGCAGCCACCATGGTCTTGCCGCTGCCAACATCTCCTTGGAGCAGGCGATTCATGGCCCAGGGCTTTTCAAAGTCGGCCATGGCCTGCTCCACCGCCCGGCGCTGTGCGCCGGTCGGCGCAAAGGGCAGCGCCTCATAAAAAGGCACCAGAGAGCGCGGCGCTATGCGCACCGGCGTCGCCTCCCTCGCCCTGCCCTTGAGAAGCCCCAGACCGAGCTGAAGCGTGAGCAGCTCTTCAAACATCAGCCGCCTTCGCGCCTGCGCAAGCTGCGCTGCGTCTGTGGGACGGTGCACTTCCACAAGCGCCTGCACTCTGTCCACAAGCTCATAGCGTCTTCGAAGCGACTCGGGCAAAATCTCAGGCTGCAGCGGCGCAAGGGTCTGCACGGCCTCCAGCACAATTTTTTGCATGACTTTTTGACTCAGACCGGCGGTCAGCCGGTAGATGGGCAAGATCGCAGCGGCCGTCGGACTGTCCACCCGGTCGAAGGCCGGGTTTGCCATGCGGCGCATGCCGCCGTGCAGCTCAAAGGTTCCATAAAACAGATATTCCCCGCCGCGCAGGAGTTGATTCTTCACCCAGTTTTGGTTGAAATAGGTCACTTCGGCGGTGGCCGAGCCATCCGAAATGCGAAAACGCACCATCTCCATCCCCTTGCGAAGACGGGTCAGGGTGGGCGTGGTCACGACAAAGGCGCGCACGCTGCAGCTCTCCCCATCCGCCACCTGCGCAAGCGCGCGCACAATGGATCTGTCCTGATAGGTGCGCGGATAATAGCGCAGCAGATCCTCGGCGCACAGGATGCCAAGTCGCTGAAGCTGCTCCACTCTGGCAGCTCCCACGCCATGCAGGGTTTTGAGATCGGTTGCCATGAGCGCACCCCCTTTGGAAGTCATTTCACTTTCTCTTGCAACGTCTGGCTGTCAACTCAAATCAGGCGGGCCACATCCCGGAAGCAAACCGATGACACAGCGCCCAACATCTTGCCGACAGCGCCTTGTTTTTCTAGTTTGTGTCGTTCATTCCAGTCTCAAGCAGGGTGCCGCAACTTTTTGTTGCAGCACCCTGCTTTCAGCATACGGCACTTTTCCAAGGCGTGACACACCCCTTGGGGACGATCAGTTGATCCGGCCACGGCGCACATCGGTGACGCCTTTGATGTGCAGCAGTTTGCCCATCACCAGATTCAGGTGCTCAAGGTCGAGCACTTCAATGATGACCGACACAACGCCCGAGGCGTTTTTGAGTGCGTCGCGCGCCGTGATCGAATGGATGGGAATTTTGAGGCTTGAGAGCGCCGCCGTCAGGTCTGCGAGCAGGCCGGTGCGGGTGTTTGCCGTGATGAGCAGCTCGGTCTGGTGCGCTGTGCGCGCCCCATCGTCCCAGTGGACGGCGATCCAGCGGCCGAGATCCTCATCCTTGGCAATGGCGCTCTGGAAGTTGTTGCAGTCGCGCCGGTGAACCGAAACGCCAAAGCCCTTGGTGACATAGCCCACGATATCGTCCCCCGGCAGGGGGTTGCAGCAGCGGGCGAATTTGACCAGACAGCCCTCCAGCCCTTCGACGATGACGCCGCCCGACGACCGCTTGCGCGCCGCCGGTTTGGAGGAGGCGTCGGCCATGGTCTCGAGCACGTCCTCATTGCTGGGCTTGTGCAGCTTGGCGTAGCTCTCCTTGATTTTACTGAGCACGCGCGCGCTGGAGATGCCGCCATAGCCGATGGAGGCGTACATGTCGTCCAGAGACGCCACGGCGATCCGATGGAGGCGTAGAGCTCGTCGACGCCGGTGACGCCCATGCGCTTTGCGATGGTGAGCAGCAGCTCCTGCAAATCCGCCGTTTCGATTTGAAGCAGCGCCTGGCGCAGCCCCAGCTCGATCTCCTCCCGGCCGCGCTGGATGTTCTCATCGCGCTTTTCTCTCTTGAACCACTGCCTGATTTTGCTCTTGGCTTCGCTGGTTTTGACGATGCCCAGCCAATCGCGATTGGGCCCCTTGTTGCCCTCTTTGACCGTGATGACCTCCACGATGTCGCCGTTTTGCACCTGATAGTCGAGCGTCACCAGCTTGCCGTTTGCCTTCGCGCCGATCATCTTGTTGCCCACCTGACTGTGAATGGCGTAGGCAAAGTC
>CABRXB010000313.1 GCA_902474785.1 uncultured Eubacteriales bacterium
CAAGCAGACTTCAAGTCGCTTTGCGCGGGGAACGCGTTTCGTCTGACCGTTGCGACCCTTGTCAACTCACGCAGAGGCAAGCGAAAACCGGCAGACGCGTCTTTGCCCCCCTTTTGAATCCATGGGGCCTGTTTTCGCTTGCCTGCAAGTTCTCGCAGGACGTCTCGTCGCCGCTGCCTCGTCTGCAGGCGAGGCGCGGCTACGTCCCGCCGTGAAGCAAAGCGCCCGGCGACCTGCCGGGAGACCTCTGCGCGCGCGGCGCAGCGGCTTTTTCGCGCTCTTCGCCGGATTGAAGACCAAGCTGACGGCTGCGCTTCAAGATGCTCTGCGCACCGCGTCTTACGGCCTACTTCAAAGCCTATGGGCCTTTTTCCCCGCTTAGTACCCCATCGACCGCATTGACTTCCCGTATTTTCCGGGTATAATAGAAACCAGGAGAGGCGCAAGACGCCCTGCAGCGTCTGTTTTGCGCCCCTTTCATCTGTTTGTTGCCCCTGCGGTACGGGCCTTTTAGCAGAAGTCTTCTGTCAAAAAGGCGGTCTTTGCGGCGTTTTTTTTGAACTTGCGCGTCGTCGACAAGGACAACCCCTTTGCGCGTGACCCCCGCGGAGCAACAGCGATACAAAATGATTCAGGAGGTTTCTCGCCATGGCGTTTACCCACGAGGTGCAGAACATGTGCCACATCGCACAGGGCTGCAACCACGGACCGGCCCCCATCCCCGAAGAGGGCGCCTGGGTCCCTGTCAAGCAGATCGAGGACATTTCAGGACTTTCGCACGGCATCGGCTGGGGGGCCCCCCAGCAGGGCGGCTGCAAGCTGACCTTAAACGTGAAAAAGGGCATCATCGAAGAGGCGCTCGTGGAGGTGCTCGGCTGTTCGGGCATGACGCACTCTGCGGCCATGGCCGCAGAAATCCTCCAGGGCAAAACGCTGCTCGAGGCGCTCAACACCGACCTGGTGTGCGACGCCATCAACGTGGCCATGCGTCAGATCTTCCAGCAGCTTGTCTACGGCCGCTCGCAGACCGCTTTTTCCGAAGGGGGCCTGCCCATCGGCGCGTCGCTGGAAGACCTGGGCAAAGGGCTTCGCTCCCAGATGGGCACCATGTTTGGCACCAGAGAAAAAGGCGTGCGCTATCTCGAAATGGCGGAAGGGTATGTGCTTGCGCTCGGTCTCGATGAAAACGACGAGATCATCGGCTACAAGTTTGTCCATCTCGGCAAGATGATGTCGGCCATTCGCGATGGCGTCGACCCCAGAGAAGCCTATGAGAAAAACGTCGGCACCTACGGCCGCTTCGACGAGGCCGTGCGCGTGATCGACCCGAGAAAGGAGTGAGCGCCATGGTGACTTTTGAAGGATTTGACCGCCGCGAGGCTTCGCTGCAGCAGGCGCTTGCCCAGTATGGCTTTTCCTCCCTGGAGGAGTGTCAGTCGATCTGCCTCGACCACGGGGTCGACTGTGCGCAACTCGTGCGCGGGGTGCAGCCCATCGCCTTTGACAACGCGATCTGGGCCTACACACTGGGCTGTGCCATTGCGCTCAAGGCCGGCTGCAAAACGGCGGCACAGGCCGCCGAGAAGATCGGCCTTGGCCTTCAGGCCTTTTGCATCCCGGGCTCCGTGGCCTATGAGCGCAAGGTGGGCATTGGACACGGCAATCTGGCGGCCATGCTGCTGCGCGACGAGACAAGCTGCTTTTGTTTTCTCGCCGGGCACGAGTCGTTTGCCGCGGCGGAAGGGGCCATCGGCATCGCTCGCACCGCAAACAGGGCGCGCTCCAAGCCGCTGCGCGTGATCTTGAACGGCCTTGGCAAAGACGCGGCCTATATCATCGCCCGCATCAACGGCTTCACCTATGTGGAGACCAACTTCGACTATCAGACCGGCGACCTGGCCGTTGTGCGCGAGGTGGCCTTTTCAAAGGGCGACCGCGCCGCCGTGCGCTGCTACGGCGCCAACGACGTGCGCGAGGGCGTGGCCATCCTGCAAAAAGAGGAGGTCGACGTGTCGATCACCGGAAACTCGACCAACCCCACCCGCTTTCAGCATCTGGTGGCCGGAACCTACAAAAAATGGGCCATTGAAAACGGCAGGCCCTACTTTTCGGTGGCCTCGGGCGGCGGCACCGGACGCAACC
>CABRXB010000314.1 GCA_902474785.1 uncultured Eubacteriales bacterium
AGCCCGAGGTGTTGGCCTCCAGCGCGCAGCCGCGCTGCGCAATGGCGCGCAGGACATCGTCCACCGCGTCGAGACAGTGGTCAAAGCTCAGGCGGCGCTGCGCATGAATCATGGCATAGCGCAAGGGCAGCGCAAGATGACCAAAGGCGTCGAAGTCGGCCTGCTGCGCAAGACAGAGGCACTCTGTCACATAGTCGGTGAGATAGTCTTCAATGTCGGCTGTCGAGTAGTCGAAAAAATAGGCGTCAAAGCCCTTGATGGTGTGCAGCGAGCAGATGACAAAGTCGAGCGGCAGCGCGTCGAGACCCTTGCGGGCGTGGTCGGGGTCCTGCGTCCAGTTGCCCACTTCGAGCCCCAGACGCAGTTTGACGCGGTGCCCCAGCGCACGCTGCGCCGCCTCATATCGTTCCAGGTAGCGTGTAAAGTCAAAGGGTTTTTTGCGAAGCTGCCAGTCCATGCACGGCGAGCCGCATTCCCAGTGCTCGGTGACGCACAGCTCGGCCACCCCCTTGTCGGCAGCCGCCTGCACAAGATCGACAAGGTCGGTGCGCGAATCGGGCGAGATGTCGCTGTGACAGTGAAAGTCGGAAAGATACGCCATGGAAGCGTGCCTCCTTTTAAAGTGGGTAACAATGATATGTCAGCAAAAGGTGCACCGACAATGGGTGCGGCCGGCCAAAGATGCCGGCGTTTCACCGCTCCGGCCTTGACACATCTGTGTGTGCGCCGGCTTTTCAGCTTGTCTTGGCCGGCCAAGGTCTCGCTATGGATATGGGAATGATGGGTAAACGAAATCCAACGCGCATCAAAACCTTGGCGGTCGGGCCTTCGCGCCCCGGCCTTGGCTGACTGGGATTTCCGCTTACCGGGCTGGATTTATGAGAACTCCTGCGTTCACGGCGCTTTCTGAAATCACAGGCGCAAAAAGCGAATCGGAATTACCGGCTTTAATCCCTGCATTTTTTGTGATTGCGGTTTGTTTTTGGTCGCAGTTTTTTGCCGGCTTTGGCAGGTTGGGTGTTGGCATTTGCCGATCTTTGCTTAGGTTTTTGCTTTTGCCTGGCAGGGAGGTTGGGGGTTCGGCGCGTTTTCCCCCGCTTCTTTTTGTGCCTGCCTTGACCGGTCGCGCCCTTGCGCCTGGCCGATGCTTTGCCGGGTCGGATCGATGGGAAAGGGCCGCCGTTATGATCACCAAACCGTGGGCCGTTGCCGCCCGCCCCGGCCGGCCGCGCCTTCGGCTCGGCTGGCGGCCGAGAGGCCGCTTCAAGCGCCGTTTGTCAAACGGCGCTTTGCCGGGGCGGGGCACGCCGGGCGCGATGCACGCGCCCTTGGGTTACGAGTGAAAACTGGTTTTGCTGTAGTCGTTGCGGCTGACAACGGCGCTTGTCTGCGGCGGGTCGACCAGGTAAGAGGCCACCGGCGTGACGGTGTGCCATTCGAGCAGGGGCAAAAAGGGGAGCTGCTCGGCGAGCAGAGCCTGCACCTCGCGCAGCGACTGGCGGCGCAGCGCCTCCTTGGGCTGGGCGATGGCGGCATAGAGCTGGTCGCTGACCGTGGTGTTCTGGTAGCGCATGACGTTGAGCTGGCCGCCGATGGCCACGCGGTGCAAGATGGCCTCGGGGTAGGGGCCCTGATAGCCGCCGTAGAGCGTCATCTCATACTCGCCGGAGGAGACAACGCTCTCCTGCCACTCCTCAAAATCGGTCTGGATGACGGTGAGTTCAATGCCCACTTCGGCGAGCTGTTTTTTGATGATGGCCGCGATCTCGGGATAGGGCTCCACGTCGCACACCGTCAGCGTCAGGCGGACATAGCGGCCTGCGTCGTTTTTCTCATACAGCGTCTGCAAATACTCCTCGGCGTGTCGCGCGTTGTATTCGGGCGTGGTGGCGCTGCTGAGAACGGCATCTTCAAAAGTGGGGGACAAAAAGGTGGTGGACACGGCCCCAACGCCGTAGAGCGCCTCTGTGAGCAGCTCTTCTCTGTCGATGGCGGAGGCCACCGCAAAGCGCAGCGTGGGGTTGTTGTGAAACACGCCGTCGCCCACGTTGAAGGCGAGCTGGATGCGGGTGGCGTCGTCGACTGTAAGCAGTGTGACGGCGGGATTTTGCGCATACTCTGAAAGCACCGAGAGC
>CABRXB010000315.1 GCA_902474785.1 uncultured Eubacteriales bacterium
ATAATGCATTCTCCTTTCCTCAAAAAATTATTCCAACGGCTATTTCAGCCGGGGGAATTTGGTTGAGCGCCCCGCTTTGCCCTTCTGCGGGGCCTGTGAGGCGTTTTGCGCGCCGCCGAGTATTTTATTGGCGTCGGAGCGCAGAGCCTCCGGTGTCGTGCCGAGGAGGCCGCACAGGGCCTTTGCCTGCATCGTGCGCCCATAGCGCGCATAGAGGCTGTTGGCGATGTTGGGGTCAATGCCGAGCCGGCGCGCCGTGCTCTGCACGCCCTCGAGCGTGTCAGCCGTCCCGCTGATCGCCTGCTCCGCTCTCGCCGCCGCGCCTTGCAGGTCGGCGCTGGGGAACATTCTCGCCGCTGCCGCTAAGAGTTGCTTGAGGTCCATTTTCCTTCAGCTCCTTTACCTGGGCCGAAAGGCCCTTGATGATCTCCGCCATGTCGCTCATAGCCGACTGCATTTCGCCCATTAGCTCCTCCTGCGTCTTGGGTGGAGTGATGACGCCCAGCTCGACGAGCTTGTCGTAATACTCCTGCGTGGTGGCCTCCAGCTCGGCGTATGCCGAAGAGGTCTTGCCGATGAGCTGCTGGCGGTTGCCGAAATAGTCAGTCTGGAAAATATCACCGTTGTCGATCACACACATCATGCAGTTTCCGCCGCTGTATCCGGCGATTGCAAACTGATCCATGCGCGCACCTCCTTTTGTTGCCTCTATCGTACCGCGATTTTGCTGCAGGAAATTGCCCTCAAAATGCCCGCATTCTGCCCTCAAATTTTTTCAAAACTCTGTGATTTTTCTCTTGACAATATGCTAATATTAGCGTATAATAAGCATGTAAACAAGAGAGGGGAACACCCCGGGAGGAAACGAAAATGATGATGAACGCCGAGATGATCAAGAACATTAAGAAGGTTGCCGAGGAAATGGACCTCAGCTGGGACTACGAATTCGTTGGCGTGCGCGTCCAGGAGCAGGAGTTTGAACTTGGCACGATTGAGCACCTCTCCCACGTCTGGGACAACGGCGACGATACCGGCGTCGAGCTTGACGGCATCTGCGTCTGCAGTCTTGACCGCCTGGGCGCCAACAATTATTTTGGCAATCACGTCGCAATCATCTGCGGCAACGAGGCCGAGTACGGCGAGGACGACGGAGAGCTCATCATCCGTGACGCCGAGGTCGTAAAGGTCATCTGCTAAGAAGATGAGATAAGATGCGGAGAAAGTACAGCGACTGCCAGCGGGCGGACGGCGACTGCACCGCCTGTTCTCTGGTCAACTACGGGCGGGACTGCCACAACCGCCCCATCACTAAGCTTGAGTGGTCCCGCCGCATGGCAGACATGACTCAGTCCGAGCTTGCCAAGAAGTCCGGCGTCAATATCCGCCAGATCCAGCGCGTGGAGCTGGGGGAGGCGGAGGCGGGCAACCTGACCGCCAAAAACCTGCTTGCCATCGCCGACGCGCTGGGCGTAGATGCAAAATTTTTGTTATAACGCGGCAAAGGAGACTGTGTATGCGGACTAAAAAATGTATCACCTGCGGCAAGATTTTCTCCACCGATCGCGCAGAGCAGGCGAAGTGCGATGACTGCCTTGCCGCATCCCGGTCGACCACCTTGCGCACGCGAACCTGCCACACCTGCGGGGCCAACTTCCTCGGAGGTCCCCGAGCCAGTTACTGCCCAACCTGCCGGGCAGAGCGGGAGAAGGTCAGGAAACAAAAGTACCGGGCCACCGGTTTTTCCCGGCATCTGGGAGATATCGATAACTGCGTGATCTGCGGTGGAGAGTATGTCATCCAATCTGGCTTGCAAAAGTATTGTCCAAAATGCGCCCCGGATGCCGTCCGCGAAATCGACCGCGCGCAGTCAAAAAGCTGGAACGCCGAACACGATTACTACATAAAACGCCGCGAAAAATCCCGCAGCGGCGTAAAGGTCTGTGTTGTCTGCGGCCGGGAGATAGTGCCCGGTACCCCCACCGTCACCTGTTCCCCCGAGTGCGCCGCCGCCCACCGAAAAGAGGTCCAGCATCGCGCGGACGCCAAGCGCCGGAGCGGGACGAAATCAAAACAAAGCGAAGTCAAAAAAGAGAGCACCGACTGATCAGTCGGTGCTCTCT
>CABRXB010000316.1 GCA_902474785.1 uncultured Eubacteriales bacterium
CGTGCAGAGCTGCACAAATACAGGCAAAGCGAAAGATCGCCGACTTTTGTCGGCGATCTTTCGATGGTCGGAGTGCCGGGACTTGAACCCGGGGCCTCTTGGTCCCGAACCAAGCGCGCTACCAAACTGCGCTACACCCCGATGCTGTGCCGCAACATTTCAAACGGGCGACTATCAGTATACCTGATTTTTTGTCTCTCGTCAAGCCTCTCGTTGCGTTCCAGTATGGCAAACTCAAAGAAAAAGAGAAACCGCCAGAAAAGCGAGCGTGTTGAGGCGTGAATTTTTTCACAGACCTAAAGCCTGACATCGGGCAAATTGGGTGGCAGCTTGTGAAAAGGAATCAACGCCTGGCGGCAGTGAAGCAAAGCAGCCTTGATCTGGGCACATGGCGAAAAAAAGACAGCGCCTTTGCAGAACAGGAATGCGGCAAAATTTCGTTTGGCAAAAGTGTTTAATCTGTTTTCAGCCCTTCTCGCTTTTGAGAGCGTACGCCTTTTTTGACGGTTATACCACAGTCAATTTTCCGCCCCCACAGCAAACGCTTTGGCAAGGCGCAAAACGCCTGCTTGAAACAATGCAGACGCTCATCGACCGGCTGAAAAAAGGGCAGGGGCGCAATGGCCCCTGCTCTTTTGTGGGAATTCATTTGTAAAAGACTGTTTGAGACAGGGGCTTGCGCGAGCCGTGCTGTTCGCTGGGGCAGGCGGTGTCGGCCGGATATCCCAGGGGCAGCAGGCAGTAAGGTTCGACGCCCTGTGGCAGAGAAAAGGCCTCTTTGACTTTCGCGGGGTCGAAAAAACACACCCAGGTCGTTCCAAGACCGAGCTCGGCGGCCTTGAGCATCATGTGAGTGGCCGCGATGGTGGCGTCCATCTCGGCCGCGTCATGGCCGCTGTAGGGGTTGTTCCAGCTCTCGCCGGTGTCGCCACAGACGAGCAGAACAACAGGCGCGTTGAAGGCGCAGGGCGTGATGCCACGAATGGCGGAGAGGGCAGCGTCGCTTTGCAGAATATAGATGCGCTGCGGCTGAAGATTGCAGGCGGTGGGGGCCAGACTTCCCGCCTCCAGCACGGCGTCAAGCTCCTGTTTGGAAACAGGGGTGTTGGCAAAGTCGCGCACGGAGTAACGGGCGGCGGCAAGGGTGGTAAAATCCATGGGAATGCTCCTTTCTTATCTCTTTTGCATGGAAGCGGGGAGCTGCTGATTATACGGGGAGCTGCTGCTGTCCACGGTCGCGATCGGTCAAATTGGCGCCGGCTGCGGGCAGCGATTTGGAGCGGTAGCGGGCGGGGTTTTCAAACATGCCCGCCTCATAGGGCGCGACCTGCGCCAGATGGTGGCGCGGCGACAGGGTGAGAACTTGCACGCCCTGCGTGTCGCGCGACTGCTTTTCGGGGATCATCACAGGGTCAACAATCAGGCGTTTGCCTGAAGAGGAGATGAGCACCAGTTCTTCCGCTGCGCCGGCAATGGCGACAAGGGGGGATTTGTCACTGAAGGCGCCGGTCAGTTTTTTGCGGTTGGTCTTGGTGGCGTAGGCGGACAGGGGCACGCGGGCGCCCTTTCCATTTTGATAGAAAAAGCACAGGTGGCCCTCGTAGGTTGTCGTGATATAGATGGCCAAAGCCGTCTCGCCCTCGCCCATGCCCAAGCGGGAGGGGAGATACAGCCCCATGGCCGAAGCCTTGGTGTCTTCAAAGTCGCACAGACGCGCCTTGTAGACCTGGCAGGCCGAGGTGAAGACCAAAATCTCCGCACGGTTGGTCGTTTCGATGACCTGCACCACCTCGTCGCCCTCTTTGAGGCGCTGTTCACTGGCCATGCGCAGCGACTGGGGGGTGATTTTCTTGAAATATCCCTCTCTGGTGAAAAAGACGGTGACGGGATAATCCTCCACCTGCTCGGGCTCGTCGGGCAGGGCGGTGTCCTCATACAGAATTTCGGTGCGTCGAGGGACGTCGTAACGGTCGCGAACGGTTTTGAGCTCCTCGACAATCACCGCTGTCAGTCGGGACTCGCTGGCCAAAATGTCGCCAAGGCGCGCGATCTCGGCGCGAAGCTCCTCAACTTCGGCCAGCCGCTTCAGAACCAGCTCCCGGTTGAGCGCGCGCA
>CABRXB010000317.1 GCA_902474785.1 uncultured Eubacteriales bacterium
ATGGCGGTCTGTGGAAGGGTTAAAAGAAGATATGCCCCGTCGAGCACAGGGCGCTGCTCGAGCGTCACCTTCGCGCGCCCTCTGCCCCGGTGCAGCGCGCCGTGTTTGAAACTCACCGGCCTGTCGTCCACAAAGACAATTGCACATACCATTGCACTTCTCTCCTGTTTTTTAAAAAGCGTATGCGGCAGCTGGCGCTTCCAGAACAGGAGGGCGGCACGGGCAAAGGGGACTTAAACCGGCGTTGTGCTTGAAGCAGGCAATCAGTCCGTGAAAAAACCGGCTTTGCATGGCCTGGTTTTCAGGCCCTTGCAAAGCCGGCCGATGGACAGTGATCCCGGCGTGGGGTTTTTTGGTTTTTGCCAAGCTCTTACGCAGCGGCGGTGCGCTGCTGTTCAAGCGCCTGCACAGCCTTTTGAAGCTGCACATCCTCGTCCTCAGTCAAAAAACGGAGTTTTTTAACCAGTTCGTCGGGGAGCGCCACTTCGATATCAGGGAAAATGCCGATGCCGTCATAGCTCTCTCCCGAGGCGGGATAATACAGTCCGCAGGTCAAGTTGATACCGCTGCCGTCTCCTAAGGGGAAGAGGGTTTGCACGCTGCCCTTTCCATAGGTGGTCTCCCCCACCAAGACGGCCTTGTCGTAGTCGCGAAGCGTGGCGGTGAAGAGCTCCGCCGCGCTTGCGGTGCCGCCGTCGATCAAGACGGCCATGGGAAGGTCAAGCTCCCGTGCATCTGATCGGGTGGTTTCCGTGACGCCATCTTTGTCGACAATTTCGATGATGACGCCCGCAGGCACCAGGCGGTCGAGCACTTCGCAGATCGCGGTGAGCTCCCCTCCCGGGTTGTCGCGCAGGTCAAAGACGATGCCAGGCACGTTTTGCGCCAGGAGCTCATCGAGCACGTTGACAAACTGATCGTAAGTCTTCATGTCAAACTCCTCGATGCGAATGCAGGCATAGCCGCTTTCCAGCATGCGATAGGTCACGGTTTGAACCTCAAACTTGTTTCGGGTCACCGAGAAAGGGATGGATGCGCCGTTTCTGAGCACGGTGAATTCAGCGTTGGTGCCGGCCTCGCCGAGCAGGGCATCCACAGCCTCGTTGTAACCCAGATCCAGCACGGAATTGCCACCCACCGTCTCAATGAGATCCCCGCAGCGCAGGCCCGCAGCTTCCGCCGGCGAGCCCGGCATGACATAGGCGAGATAGATGAGCTTTGTCTGTGCGTCGTAGAGGACCTTGATGCCAATGCCTGCGAAGTTGCCGGTCAGCTCCTCATAGGTGCTGGCGTAGTCCTTTGCGCTCAGATAGTAGGTGTGCGCATCATCAAGCCCGTAGGAGTAGCCCGAGAGAATATAGTCGAGCAGATTCTGCTCGTCGATCTCATAGATGTAGTTTTCTCTCACCAACTTGTCGAGTTTGATCAGCTTGCTGTATTTTTGTTTCAACGTATTGGCCTCAATCAGGTAGGAGTTGACCACCTTTTGATAGCCAAACACGGTAAAGGCAAATGTGAGGGCCACGCTGAGAATGCAGGCGCACGCCAGCGTGACCAAACTGTATTGACGCTTCATGGAGTTCCTCCCGGTGGGTGAATTTTACGAGGGCGTGACATAGTCGAGCGGCTGCACGCTCTCGCCTTTCACGCGCACTTCAAAGTGAAGATGGTTGCCGGTGGAATAGCCGGTGGAACCCACGATGCCGATCTTCTCGCCTCTGGCCACAGTTGCGCCAACGGCAACCAGAGCCGATGATTTCATATGGGCATAAAAGGTGGAGAGACCGCCGCCGTGATCGACGGCAATATAATTGCCCCATGCGGAGTTGTAGCCGGCCGAGACCACGGTTCCCGCATTGGCGGCCAGGATTTGCGTGCCGCCTGCCGCGCCGATGTCAACGCCGGTGTGCATTTTATAGACGCCCGTGATGGGGTGCGTGCGCATGCCGAATTTACAGGTGATGGTCTTGTAGCCCGGTGTGGGCCAGATCATGTCGCCGCCGATGTAGGTGGAGTCGGTACGCTTGGCAAGCAGCTCCTTGAGCTCCTGGCTGAAGCGTTCTTCCTCGGCCTCCGCCTCCTGCAGCAGCTTTTTGTTCTTGGCCACATCGCTGT
>CABRXB010000318.1 GCA_902474785.1 uncultured Eubacteriales bacterium
CGCCGCATCCGCTCGGTGGGCGAACTGCTGCAAAATCAGTTTCGCATCGGTCTGTCGCGCATGGAGCGCGTCATCCGTGAGCGCATGACCACGCAAAATCTCGACATCATCACGCCACAGGCGCTCATCAACATTCGCCCTGTGGTGGCTTCCATCAAGGAATTTTTCGGTTCGTCGCCGCTCTCTCAGTTCATGGATCAGACAAATCCGCTTGCAGAGCTCACGCACAAGCGCCGTCTCTCGGCGCTCGGCCCCGGCGGTCTCTCGCGTGACCGCGCCGGCTTTGAGGTGCGCGACGTGCACTACACGCACTATGGCCGCATGTGCCCCATTGAGACGCCGGAAGGCCCCAACATCGGCCTGATCTCCTATCTTTCGACCTATGCGCGCATCAACGAATATGGCTTCATCGAAGCGCCCTACCGCCGTGTGGACAAGGAGGCGGGTAAGGTGACAAACGAGGTGGTCTACATGACCGCCGACATGGAGGACGACTATATTGTGGCGCAGGCCTCCGAGCCGCTTGACGAGGAGATGCGCTTTGTCAACCACCGTGTGGCCGCGCGTCATCGCGACGAGATTCTGGAAATCGACCGCGAGCGCATCGACTTTATGGACATTTCGCCGCGCATGGTGGTCTCGGTTGCAACGGCCATGATCCCCTTTCTTGAAAATGACGACGCCAACCGTGCGCTGATGGGCTCCAACATGCAGCGCCAGGCCGTGCCGTTGCTGCGCACCCAGTCGCCCATTGTCGGCACCGGTATGGAGTACAAAGCGGCGGTCGACTCGGGCGTGTGCGTGCTTGCCAAACATGCGGGCGTGGTCAAACATGTCAGCGCCGATTCCATCACCATCGACGCGGGCGACGAGGGCATCGACGAATACCACCTCATCAAATTTCTGCGCTCTAACCAGGGCACCTGTATCAATCAAAAGCCCATTGTCGACGCCGGGCAGAGAGTGGAACAGGGCGACGTCATCGCCGACGGACCTTCGACCCAAAACGGAGAGATCGCCCTGGGCCGAAACGTGTTGATCGGCTTCATGACCTGGGAGGGCTTCAACTATGAGGACGCAGTTTTGCTCAACGAAAAACTGGTGCGCGACGACATCTTCACCTCCATCCACATTGAAGAATATGAGATCGAAGAGCGCGACACCAAGCTGGGCAGCGAGGAGATCACGCGCGACATCCCCGGCCTGTCTGAAGACGCGCGCAAGGATCTCGATGCAAGCGGCATCATTCGCGTGGGCGCCGAGGTGCATTCGGGCGATATCCTGGTTGGCAAGATCACGCCAAAGGGCGAGACCGAGCTGACGGCGGAGGAGCGCCTTTTGCGCGCCATCTTCGGCGAAAAGGTGCGCGAAGTGCGCGACACCTCGCTCAAGGTGCCGCACGGAGAATACGGAATTGTGGTCGACGTCAAGGTGTTCGATCGTGAAAAGGGCGACGAAATGGCGCCCGGCATCAACAAGATCGTGCGCTGCTATGTGGCGCAGAAGAGAAAAATCTCGGTGGGCGACAAGATGGCCGGCCGCCACGGAAACAAGGGCGTTGTGTCGCGCGTGTTGCCGCAGGAGGATATGCCCTTTTTGCCCGACGGCACCCCGCTTGACATCGTGCTCAACCCGCTGGGCGTTCCCTCCCGTATGAACATCGGCCAGGTGCTCGAAGTTCACCTGGGCCTTGCCGCCAACAAGCTGGGCCTCAAGGTCATGACCCCCGTCTTCGACGGGGCCAAGGAAGAGGAGATCTCCGCCCTGCTGGAACAGGCGGGCTACAGCAAAAACGGTAAGACCACGCTGTACGATGGCCGCACGGGGGAGCCTTTTGACAACCCCGTAACCGTGGGTTATATGCACTTCCTCAAGCTCGCCCACCTGGTCGACGACAAGATTCACGCCCGCTCCAACGGCCCGTACTCCCTTGTCACGCAGCAGCCGCTGGGAGGCAAGGCGCAGTTTGGCGGTCAGCGTTTTGGCGAGATGGAGGTTTGGGCGCTCGAGGCCTACGGCGCGGCCTATGCATTGCAGGAGATCCTCACCGTCAAATCGGACGACACGGTGGGGCGCGTCAAGACCTTTGAGGCCATTGTCAAGGGAGAAAACG
>CABRXB010000319.1 GCA_902474785.1 uncultured Eubacteriales bacterium
CCGTCTTCACGTCTTTGCTTTTGCCGGTAAAATAGTCGCGGCACTCTTTCAGCAGATCGTCGGCATCGTCCTGCAGCGCCTTGATCTCATTGGCATAGACTTCGGCATCCCTGTCGTTCCAGTCTGTCTGAGGCTGGCTGGGGGTGTCGTCCCAATCGGACTTGGCTTCATCCAGGCGGGTTTTGATGGACTTGCAGGCGTTGTCGAGCTCGTCGGCGTCGGCGGCCAGCGCATTGTACTGGGCAAAGGTGATGGCCGATTGCCTGAGGCTCTCGTTCAAGGCGAGCTGCAGCGCCGTCACATCGCTTCGAAACTCCTTGTAGGCGGCCTGCGCCGTCTCGTTGGCCGACTTCCAACTGGTATAGGTTGCGGCCTTCTCCACGGTGCTGGTCAGCTTTTTGAGATCGGCCAGATCCTCCTGCAGCGCGGTCACTGCGGCGCGCAGCGTTCCGTCGGTGACGTCATCTTGATCGACGCCATACTTTTCAACCAGCTTGCTCTCAAGGCCGGACAGCCTGTCGTCGAGTTTGTCGAGCTTTCCCTCCAGCGCCGTGAACTGGCTCTTGGTGATGGTGTCGTTTCGGTAGGCTTCGCTGAGGTCGACCTGAAGGGTGCGCAGCGTGGCGGTGAGGTCGATGCGGCGATTGTTCAGTCGGTGAAAGATGGTCAGGTTTTCGGCATAGCGCGACACCTTGTCGGTGTTCACCATGTCGGAGTAGAGCGCATCATAACTCTCCTGCAACGCCTCCACGCGCTTTGTCAAGGCGCTGTTTGTCAGCTCTTCCAGCGGCGTCTCCTGCTTGGCGCTCAACGAGACGGTCTTGCTCTTGCTGTCCCACATCACGTCCTGCGACAACAGCGTGCCGACGGCGCGGATGGGAACATAGGTGGAGCCGTTGTATTCGATGGGGTAGACCACATCGCCGTTTTTGTCGTACATGGTCTGCGCCTTCCCCTCCACCTCAACAGTGATATCGGGGCGCAGCGTGGCGCTGATCTTCTGCACGCCGACGCCTGCGGCTGCGCCAAGCGTAAAAGCGGTTGCCAAAACACCGGCAATCAGGGTGGTTTTGAGCTTTTGGCTTTTCATATGAATCCTTCCTTTCTTTCCCGCCCGAGGGCATCCCGGGGCAACATGGTTGACTTTGGCTAGAGGTTCTTTGACACATTAACGCACCAGCCATCCGTTTTATTGCACGTCACACGATAATTTTTTTGACAACTTGTGTTCTCAACAAGACCGACCTGTGTCTCCCCGTTTGAAAACAAGGCTTGCGGGGTCTTGTTCCGACAAGTATAATAATGACAGCCGCCGTGAAAGCGGTAAAAATACAGGAAACGAGGTTTGACCCATGGGATTTAACGAAAGAGTGCACGCCTTCATCGCCGCAAAGTTCTACACGCATCTCACCGAAACCTTTGGCGAGCGCGGCCGGCTTGCCTTTGTTCACGCCACCCAGTACTATGCCGAGCAGCGCGGCCGGCGCATGGCGCAGCGCGCCATCCGCGACGGCAAGGCGCTGACGTATGAGGTCTACTGTCAATATGGAGAGTGGGTCAACACCCAGGAGATCCTCGACCAGGGCTGCGGCAACAAGTCGGAACTCATGTCGCTCGCGCCGGACTACGCTGTCAAAATCACCGCCTGCCCATGGCACACGCAATTTGCGGCCATGGGTCTCACCGAGGCGGGACACGAGTATTGCAAGCACCTTGACAACTCCATTTGCAGGGGCTTTAACCCCTATCTGGTCTATGAGGTGCCGCAAACGCTGCACAAGAGCGACTGCTGTATCCACATCGTGAGAGATGCCGGCCTCAGCGAAGCCTCCGACACAAAAAAGAAAATGGAGTACACAAAGCCCTTTTCCTACCACTGCGCGCACTCCTATTTTGCCTACAGCGAGGTGTCCGTCTCCATCTTTGGCGCAAAGGGCGAGCAAATTGCAGCCGCTGTGCTTGCCGATTTTGAAGCGGAATATGGTAGCGAGATGGCCGATACACTGATCGCTTATAAGGGTACGAATTTCAACGTCTGCTAGAATCGCCAAAGCCTTGCTGGGGCGCGATCCTGATTGTCAACATTGACATTTTTTTGCGCGCATGAAAGCG
>CABRXB010000320.1 GCA_902474785.1 uncultured Eubacteriales bacterium
ATCCTTGGCCGAGGAGCAAGCGGCCCAGCCCGACCCGCCGTATCCATTCTGGTGTGCATGGCGGCCCAGCCCGGCCCTCGATCCTGGCAATGGCATGGCACGCTGGTTTAGTATCTTCCAATGGGGGGCGTCACGTCGTCGGGCAGGGGGCAGGTGTATTTGCCGCCGTTTTTCTTGTGCAGCTCGGCCCTGGCCTTCTCAATGACTTCCGGCGCGTCCATGATGCGCAGACAGGCGAGCGCCAGAACCTGCGCCGCCGTGTGCATGCCCTTTTCCCCGATGGAAGAGCAGGAAAAGGCCGTGTTTTGCCAGGAGTGCCCCACGTTGCCAAGACAGGCCGTTGCGGTGTGCAGCTCGATGGTGGGCACGGCATAGCTCACGTCGCCCACGTCGGTCGAACCTGGCTGGCAGCCGGTGTTTTTGGGGTCAAAGGGGAGAATGTCGTCGTGCAGAGGTCTGTCCATGAGCGCCGCTGTGTCGCGGTCAGGGAAGCGTGCTGCCAGATTGTCGCGGATGTCGCCTCTGGTGGCTTCGTCGTATGTATGCAAAAAGGCGGCGGCAAGGGCATAGTCCTGCTCGTTCCAGGAGGGCGCGCCAATATCGCGCAGGGCCTGGTCGAGAAAGGGGGCGAGCGCGACGCTGGGCAGGTAGTCTGAAAAGGCCATGGTCACGTCGCAGCGCATGGAGGTTTCGGTCATGAGCGCCGCGCCCTGCGCCACCTTGACCACGCGCGCAAAGAGCTCGCGCATCTGCGCCACCTTGGGCGCGCGCACCTCGTATTTGATGACAACGTGATCCTGCACCACATTGGGCGCCGTACCGCCGGCGCTGGAATAGGCGTAGTGGATGCGCGCGGCGTCGATCACATGCTCGCGCAGGTAGTTGACGCCGACATTCATGAGCTCCGCCGCGTCGAGCGCCGAGCGGCCCAGGTGGGGCGAGCTGCCGGCGTGGGAGGCGACCCCGTCAAAGGTGAAGTTGGCGCCCATGATGGCAAGCGTGCTGCAAGTCGACACCTCGTTAAAGGTGGAGGGGTGCCAGGTGACGCAAAAGTCAACGCCGTCAAAGCAGCCGGCGCGCGCCATGAACTGTTTGGAGCCCGCGCCCTCTTCAGCCGGACAGCCAAAGTAGATCACGGTACCCGCCCGGTTTTCGCGCACGAGCAAATCCTTGAGTGCGACGGCGGCCGACCAGCAGCCTGCGCCGAGCAGATTGTGGCCGCAGCCGTGTCCCGGCGCGCCCTTTTCAATGGGGCTCTTTTGGGGACAGGCCGCCTGCTGGCTCAGCCCGTCGAGCGCGTCGTACTCGCCGAGCAACCCCACGACGGGGCCGCCCTCGCCGTTTTTGAAGGTTGCGACAAAGCAGGTCGGCATGCCGGCGACCCCCTGCTCCACACAAAAGCCCTCCTGCGCAAGCGCGTCGATCAGCGCCTTCGCCGAGCGATGCTCCTCGTAGGACAGCTCCGCATAGCTCCAGATGTCCCGTGCGAGCTGGACGGCGGCGTCGAACTTTTCGTCGACAAGCGCCTTGACTCTTTCAACGTCGGTCATATAATTTTCCTCCTTTTCTACTGCTGCGCAGCACAAAATTGTATTTGGAAAACGCCCCAAAGCACTTCAAATCGCGCTTTGGGGCGTTTTGTCGTCGAAGGGGATGCGTTACGCCAGGAATTCGCGCAGCGTCTGTGCGTCGACCAGTCCGATCAGGCGCTTGGGTTCTTCCTTGCCCTTGAAGAGCATCACGGTGGGGATGCTGACAATGCCGTATTTCACGGCGAGCTCCGGGTTTTCGTCCACATTGACCTTGGTAAATTTGACGCTGCCCTCAAATTCCTGCGCAACCTTGTCGAGCACGGGGGAGAGCAGCTTGCAGGGGCCGCACCAGGAGGCCCAGAAGTCCACCGCAACGGGAGTGGGATTGTCCAGCACCTCGGCCTTGAAGGTGTCGCCAGTCACTTCCAGCATTTTTTCGCTCATGCAATCACCTCAAACCCACAGGCTTCAATGGCTTCCTTCGCCTTGGCGCGCGCATCGTCGTCGGCGAGCTCAACCTCTGCGTCGCCAAGCTCCACGCCGAGCACCTTCACGCCGGGCAGCTCCTCGAGGGCGGC
>CABRXB010000321.1 GCA_902474785.1 uncultured Eubacteriales bacterium
CATGGTTGGAGCGTGAAGGAGCTTGACAGTAAAACGAGGAGATATCTACTATGCCGATCTCAGTCCCGTCGTAGGCAGCGAGCAGGGGGGCGTGCGTCCCGTGCTCATCATTCAAAACGACGTTGGAAATCGATACAGCCCCACCGTCATTGCGGCGGCCATCACCAGTCAGGTGGGAAAGGCCCGGCTGCCCACGCACATTGAGATTCTGGCGGAAAATGGCTATGGACTACACAAAGACTCGGTTGTACTGCTAGAGCAGGTGAGAACGCTTGACAAAAAGCGTCTCAAAGAGAAAATGGGGCACCTTGATCCCAGCGCGATGGAGCGCATCAACGAGGCTTTGTCGGTCAGCTTTGGCCTTGACAGCGTATTGTAAGAGACAAAAAAGACAAAGAGAAAAAGGGGAACAAACAACGATGAAAAAGCGCATTGTCACAGTTTTGGCGGTGGCTCTGTTGGCCATTGCCCTTGCCTGCGGCGCCGTTTTTGCTTCAGGAACGGCGGAGGATCCGCTCATCTCACTGAGCTACCTCAACAGCGTTGTCATACCGCAGTTGACAACACTCATTGAGCAGAAGGTGCAGGAGGCGGCCGGGGCCGGACAGATCACCTCGGTCGACGAGCAGAAGCTTCAGGAGCTGGTAGCAAAGGAAGTGGCAGACGCGCTTTCAGGCGGCTCGTCCGAAGGGGGAGCGGCAAGCGCCTCGCAGTATGAGGCCGTGCAGCTGTTCGCAGGTCAGACCATGGTGGGGTCGCAGGGCAGCATCGAAGTGTTGCTGCGCCGCGGCACGTTTCACTGTGTCGACCCGGAGGGGCAGAAGATCACCAATGTCACCAAGGGCAGTGAGGCCGGAGACGGCAACGAGCTGACCCTCCAAAATTTGTATTTGATTCCCCGCAGCGACGGGCGCGGCATCACCTGTGCATCGGAAGAGGGCTGGGTTATGGTGCGTGGCGCCTATACGATTCAGTAGCCGTTCAAAAACATGCAGCCTGACGGGGCGCCTCACGCCTTGCGGCCCTGTGTGCCGGGGTGTGTTTGGGCTACTCCCAAACAGGAGAAAAAAGGGCTCTGCGAAAGCAGAGCCCTTTTGTTTGTTGTCAGAAAATCTGCTGAAGCGCCTTTGCCGTGGGAGATGGGGGAAAGGGCCTTTTTCAACCGGGAAGCGCTTTTTAAGAGGGCTTGCTCGCGGGGCTTTTTCAGATGATGAGCCCGTAGGTCTGTGTCAGGGGCATCAGCACCTCGTCGGGCAGGCTGCCTTCATACAGGGCGCGCCCCTGATACTGCCTGAGCGCCTGTTCGAGCAGCGCCGCGTCATCGCACACGATGCACAGGGGCTTTGTCGCCAGGTGCTGACAGTCGGCAAAGAGCTGAAGCTCCTCTTTGCTGTCGATGGCGACGGCGACGACCTCGCTCGATGCGCAGGCTTCAATGAGATCGTCTTCCAGCGCGTCGGTGCAGGAGAGCACTTCGCCGATGGGCGTGTCGGGGTCGAGGTAAAAAGGCAGCTTTTCCGTGGAGCAGGGCAGCAGGTCGCCAAATTGAAAGGCGGACGGCGGGGCGGAAAAACCGCGCGCCGCCTGCGCCAGGGCGCTGATGTGTTCGGGCCCGGTGCCGCAGCAGCCGCCGAAGATGGACACGCCTGCGGCGGCCATGTCGCCGGCCAGCGCCGCAAACTCCACGGGCGTGCAGCGGTAGACGGTCTGCCCGTGTTCCACTTCGGGCAGGCCGGCGTTTGGCTTTGCAAGGATGGGTACCTGCGCATGGCCGTGCAGCCGTTTGAGCTGGGGCAGCATCTCCTTGGGGCCGGTGGAGCAGTTCATGCCAAAGGCGGCAATGCCCATGCCCTGCATGACGGCGGCGGCCGCCGTCATGTCGGTGCCGGTGAGGGTCTTGCCGTTTTCATCGCAGGAGAAGGAGACGAAAACGGGCTTGCGGCTCACGCTTTTGACCGCCAGCACCGCGGCCCTCGCCTCGGCAAGCGTGACCATGGTCTCCACCACAAAGAGGTCGACCCCCGCCTTTTCCAGCGCGGCGGCCTGCTCGGTGTAGATCTCGAACAGCTCTTCGAAGGTGGTCTCCCCCAGGGGATAGAGGAACAG
>CABRXB010000322.1 GCA_902474785.1 uncultured Eubacteriales bacterium
CTGGGCAGCTTGATAACCACAGAGATGACAGTGGCAAGTGCGATGGCTGCCGCGAGCGTCTGGCCGCGGGGCAGGCCCCTATCTGCGTGGAGGCCTGCCCCTTGCGCGCCTTGGATTTCGGGGAGAAGGGCGACATCTTCGAGCGCCATGCCGAATGGTGGGACGAGGTGCGCGGCGACATCCTTCCTTTGCCTTCGGAAACGGAGACCGGGCCCAATTTATTCATCCGGCCCTGCCCCGCTGCTGCCCAAGGTCGCAAGGGCGCGCTGGTCAACCGCAAGGAAATCGGCTTATGACAAGCGGCCTCGACAATCTTTCCCTTGCGCTGTTCACCGCCTTGGCCCCTGCAGGCGTCGTAGCTTTCATCATCATGGCTCTGGCGCGCCTATTTGCTATCGACCACGAGCGCGCGGTTCGCATCGACCGCATGATCGCGCTGCCTTTCGCCGTTGCGCTCGTTGGCTTCATCGCCTCGGCAACGCATCTGGGTACGCCGGCCAACGCGCTTCACGTGTTCTCAGGCGTGGGAACCTCTCCGCTTTCCAACGAGGTGCTGGCCGCCGTGATGTTCTTGTTCCTGGCTGGATCCTATTGGATGGTCGCCTTCAAGGTGAACTTTCCCGATGCTGCTGCGAAGCCATGGCTGCTCGTCGCTTGCCTTGCAGGAATCGCCCTGCTAGCGTGCACCTCCCAAGCCTACGCCGTGCGCACCGTGCCCACCTGGAACACACCTTATTCACCGGCGAACCTTTTGCTCACGGGCTTATTCGAGGGGACCGTGCTAAGCCAGCTGTTTCTTGCCGCTGCGAAAGTACCCCTATCACGATGGAGTTTTCTCCTTGTGGGCCTGGGGGCGGCGAGCCTTGCTGCCGGCGTCGTCTCCATGCTCGCCCAGAACGCCTATCTGGCCTCAATCGCCAACAATGAGATATCCGCAGCCTCGCTTGCGCCGGGCTACCCCCTTGTCATCGGCATCTTCGCCCTTGTCGGGGCTGGCGCGCTCCTCCTCGACGGCTGGGCCCTGCGACCCCGAGCAACCGAGTGTGCGCGCCTCATCCTGCGTATCGCCGCCGCCATCCTCGCCTTCGCCGCCGTCTTTGCAACACGCATTGTGTTCTACAATCTGCATATGACCGTCGGATTCTAGCCCGCCGAAATCACTGACTTGCCCAGGAGGCTTTCCTTGACCCCATCCGTAGATGTCCTGAACAGCCTGTCATTTGCAGGCGCCACACTATCTCCCCTGTTTCTGCAGGATCCACGCACTGGTAGCGCAGGAGCGCTTTTCGAAGCATTGAGCTTGCTTAACGCCGACGAGGCTACGGCAGAATGGCCTTTGGCCGACAAAACCGAGGCGCAAGAAGGCCTCGATCTTATCGTTGCGGGGCTGAAAGCGAGCCGCGCCACCGAAGCTGACGGGGCTTTCTGCGCCGAAGACAAGCTTGTGGACGAGTACCGAAGACTGTTCATCGGCCCTGCGCAAAAACCGGCGCCGCCTTGGGGCTCCGTCTATACCGACCGGGAGCAAGTCATCTTCGGGGAAAGCACACTGCGTCTGCGGAGCTGGATGCGCCAACACGGCATCGCTCGCCTCGCAGACGACCGCATGCCTGACGACCATATCGGCCTTATGCTCTCGCTGCTCGCCACTTTGACTGAAGAACGCCCCGAGCTGGTAGAAGAGTACTTGTCTGAGCATCTTCTCCCTTGGGCCCCCCATTATCTGGGCCTTCTGGAAGTCTGCGCCGAGCATCCTTTCTATAAAGGGCTCGCCCTTCTCACCAAAGCCACGCTGAAGGGAGCGCAGGACGAGCTGTCGCTTGTCGTGATCGAACCTCGCTTTTATCGCTAAGCGTCGACGGGTAATGTTGCCGTACGAAAAAGGGGCCGCCAAAGCAGCCCCATGCCATCAACAAAATCTCCTGCACCACGGCGAAAGAGTCCCTACGCTGTGGTCTTCACGGCGCCCTTGTCACAGCGGTTGCCCCAGGAGTCGATGATGTCCCTGTCGCGGTAGACGCAGATGACCTCGCAGTGGTTGGCGCACTTCTGGCATTCGATCTCGCGGGTCTTGAAGTCGAAGTCGAGCATCGCCTCGAAGTCG
>CABRXB010000323.1 GCA_902474785.1 uncultured Eubacteriales bacterium
GTAGGCGGCGGTAAACGCCCCGATATTGGACCGGTCGCTCAGACGAAATTCAATCAGGTGCTCCACCAAACCAAAGGGCTTAAGACGGGCGTAATCCGCCTCGCTCACCACAAAGCGTTTGGAGGACGCGAGGGCGGAATTCATCTGAGAGTCCCGGACAAAACCGGCAACGGTAAACGGTATCCCATGAATGGTGACAGTGTCCCCCAAATTCATCGTCCCGTCCTTTTTGTAGAAAACGGGGGCGTACAGCTCCCCGTCGGCGGGTCGGACGGGCACATTGTCAAGATCAAGAAGAAAATCAAACTGCTCGCTCTGCGTACAAAATCCATTGTCCTGCAACGATCCGGCGAGCGTTTTCCCGTTGATACCGATGTCGTCATTTTCAATGTTGAGAAACCCGACGACCTGAAATTGTGAAACCTGGGGTTGTTCAGCGGCAAAAGCTTCAAGCCGTTGCAGCTCTGGGTCGCCTGTGTGCATCTGCAAAAAATGCGGCGTTTTGGCGTCCTGCATCAGCCGGTCGATGGAACCGAGCAGGTTTACTCCGAGGATGGCCGTCAACGACAGCAGCATGGCCGCCACACTGACAAACACAAGGAGCATCAGCGCCACCGCTTTATTTCTTGCAATGTCATTCCAAATCATTCTGCTTTTCATCTGCGCTTCCTTTCGCCAGTCTCCAACTGGATTTGATTCCAAAGGGCGTCACTGCGGCCGTACAGAGCAGTCGTCTGTCCCCTGTGATGAGAAAGCTGGTTGCCCGACCGGCGTCTTTCGGACAGCCGCGCCACCCGAAAACGGCAGCGGCGGGCATCGCAACAGCCGGCAGACCGCCATGTCATCATATGAAAAACCTGAAAAACAAACTCAAGCAGGCCCTGCGCACGCTCTCTGCATAAGCTCTGTTTGTTTTCTTTAAAAATCAAGACTTGCATTGGCCCATGAAACCATGGCGAACAGCAAAAAACAAATCATTACAATGGGCCGTATGGTTTGCCGCAGGTCAAACTCCGCCACAAGCGCCCTTCTTTAAGCAAAGCGGCGCTGAGCAATATGAACGACAGGCGCCCAAAACGACCATTGCCTTGCAGGATACCCGCACGGTCTGCCGGAACATGCTGCCCCCCAATCCAAAGACGGACAGCGCGTTCCGGGGGGAATAAAACTGCCCACCAGAGCGGCAAAAGCCTTTCACATTGGTTTTTCGATGGACTCGTTGTCAGCGCCCTCTTTGATCAGCTTTGTTAGAAACGACAGCCTCCCTTGCGCAACGCCCAGCATCCTTTCCAGGTGGAACGTAAACGCCTCCATCCGTTCGGCAGACTGGCTGCTTGTCAGCTCGAAAACACCGTCGTCAAAAACCGTTTTCAGATAGATGATTGCCAATTCCATGCACGCCTCGGGATATGGCGTATCAAACAGTCCCTGCTCAATGCCATCCTCGAGAATGCCCGCCAGTATGGGCGGCAGCTGACGCATTAAAATCTGATTGATTTTCAAATGCATCAGCGCATTTTGCGGCTTATGAAGATGTTCCGTCATAGCGACGTCTTTCTCATCGATGCGAAGCGCCGTAATTGTCTGCACAATGCGCTGCTCCACAGGGATGCTGTTATCCTCAGCCACTTGTCGGGCCGCTGACAAAAGCCGTTGCGTCTGCCGTTCGATGAGCGCATCCATCACATCCTCTTTGGACTTGAAGTGGTGGTATAGCGTGCCCCTCGCAATCCCGACGGCGTCTAAAATGTCGTTGGTGCTGGTATTGTCAAACCCCTTGCTCGCAAACAAAACGGCCGCCGCGTCCAATATCTCATTTTTTCGTTCAGCGGCTTCCTTGACAATTCTCATGCTTATCTGTCCCCTCTCTTCACGGATTAGACCGACTGTCTGTCTATAACAAAATAGCATCTTCACATCAACCTGTCAAGCAGAAGGTTTTATCCTGCAAGGGGTGTTTTTTTCGCGCGGAGCGTGATTCGCTATTCGCTCGTGTTTGCCTTGTTTTGCAACTCACGCTGCCGCTCTTTTTCAATTCGTTCCAGAGGCCTTCTCAAATGTAGCGGCAAGCAATGGCCGGAATCTCCGGACAAAGAGCTG
>CABRXB010000324.1 GCA_902474785.1 uncultured Eubacteriales bacterium
GAGAAATCCCATACGCGTCCCTGAGACGGCCATGCCCTCGTTGCGGTAGCCGGGACGGTGGGCGGCGTTGACAATTTCGCCATCCACCTCGCTGGTGTAACAGCGATTGTCCTTCGTCTTGATGGCGTAGAGCAGCCCCGCGTGGTCGGCGTGGCAGTGCGTCAAAAAGCTGTCGGTTTTCTCAAGCGGGCAGTCGAGCTGGCCCAGGGCTTCCAGCAGGATGTTTTTGGCCTCCTCCTGATTGAAGGCCGTGTCGATGACGAGATTGCGCTTTGATCCTTTTACAATGTAACAATTGAGCTCCTTGAGCGGGTTGCCGCGCAAGGGAAGCTGCACCTGATAGATGCTTGGATAAATTTGCCTGATGTCCAAGACGATCCCTGCCTTTCTGTTCTCAATCATAACAAGTAGTATAGCATGAATCGTCTTTTGCTTGCAACATTCTCTGAAGGCTTAGAGATTGGTGCGTCTGCTGCCGCGGGAGGTGTTTGCCGCAGACCGATTGCTGGGGTTTGTGAATGTTGCATATTTGATGGAGTAAAAATCGCAGACGGTGTAAACCCCCTCCAGGTAGATGACAATGTAACTGGCTCCCACCTGGTATAAGTAGCCCTCTTTGCGCACAAGGGTCGTCGTGCCGATCAAAAAATCCACAAAACAGTATTCCCCGATAAATTGACTTAACATATACTGCATGGAACCCGAATAGGCGGCCGGCGCCATGACCGACTCGGCCGACACCATCGGAGGCGGCGTGACGGTGTGGTTGGGGTCGGGGTTGAACTCAAAGCTCTGCTGCCGCTGCGTCTGTTGCGCCTGTCTGGGCGCCTGTCCCGCGCCGCTTCGTCCCATTTCAGGCGTGACTGCGGGGTTGCCCTGGCCATAGGTCACAGAGCCCGGCTCTCCCAAATTGGGTGCAACCGGCTGGTTGCCGGTAACCCCTCCCATCTGGCTCTCTCTGTCAGACGCATTTGGAAATTCTCTCATAGAGGCTCTCCTTTCTAAGCATGTTGTCAAACCTCACGACTGTGAGGGCCCGTTTCCCGGCGTGGCAATAACAGGGGATTGGCTGGCAGGCCCGCAAGTTACGTCAGCGCGTAGCGGTCTGTGGGCGCGTAAAAGCAGTGGTCGCCGATGCGCGCGACAAACGTCCCCACCTCGCTGGGAAAGTATTCCGGACAGGTCAGGGAATAGGGATTGAAAAACCACAGCGCCTCGCCAAGCCCCGGCAGACGGTTGCCGGCAATGGCCCAATCCGCTATGTCGTAGTGAATCTGTTCCGGGGCGATATTGAACACATTTTGCGCATTGTACGTGCCGTTGTGCACATCGGTTGCACAGACAAACTGTTCGAGCTGATAGATGATGTTGCGAATCGACCCCTGCCCGACGCGCCCGTACTCTCCCACTTCATCGTTGACGCGGTTCATCACGACGCTGGCCACGGCCTGCATGCCGGTGTCGCCCTCGCCGCCGGCTTCACACTTGATCAGGCGCGCCAGCAATTCCCGGTCATTGAAGGGCATCTGTCATCCCTCCAGCGTGATGTAGTCGCTGTTGGCGTATCCCTCCATCCCCTGATAGGCCACCACATACCAGTTTCCCACGGTGCCATAGATCGGAAGGCGGGTTCCCCGTGGAATGCGGGCGATGATATCGGCGTCAAGGTTCGGATAGCTGCGCAGCATGAGCGGCGACTCCTGCGTGGTGACAACGCCATAGCGCACCTCCTCTGGCTGCACAAAGGGGATGCCAAAGTAAAGCGTCAGCCCCTGCACGAGATTTTCAGCGATGGGCACGATGTTTGCGCGTATCCAGGCCTCGTCTTCCGGGTTGTCGTGGTACCCCATCTCCATAAGAACAGCCGGGGCCCTGGTGCGCGAGAGTTCGGCAAGCGACGTGGTGGGCACCGCGCGCACAAGCTCTGGCAGCGGATAGACGTTTTTGAAGTTCTCGGCCAGCACTTCGGCAGCCTGCCGGCTGCGCTCACTGGGCTCGTAGTAGTAGGCGTCCACCCCGCGGAGTCTGCCCGACATGCTTTCGGGCGCGGCGTTGGAGTGCAGCGCAAGGTGCAAATCGTAGTTGCCGGCGTTTGACT
>CABRXB010000325.1 GCA_902474785.1 uncultured Eubacteriales bacterium
GATGGGGAAACCCCTGGCAAAATGAACAGCACTGGGCCCTTTGGCGCGCGGGAGACACGCGCCGGGAGCAGAGAAATCTTCGCAGACGGGGCAAGCGCCGCCGTCTTGTTTGCCCTTATTCCGCATTTGCTTGGTGATCAGAGACATTTTTACGAGAGCTTGTTTTTAGGGCCAAAATCTAGTAAGATGAACTTGTTAAAAGCCTGTGTTTTGGCGATCGACATGGGTAAAAATTCCCGACCCCATCCCTCGTGCAATGCATGGAAAGGGAGTGGTATTCGGAAAAAGGCCGACGTCGTACAAACGCCCTTGACAAAAAGGATGCCGCAGGCCGTCTGCACAAAACCCCTTCTAGGGGCGCTGGCCTTGCGCACGCGCAAGGAATGCAGTCTCGTGTCCCGTGGCGAGATTTGTATGACGCCATCCACCGTCGGGGTTTTCTCAACCGAACCGGGCTTTCGATCTTATGCGCAGAAATCTTATCGGATGTTCAAACGGCAACTGTTTTGACATTGGAGAAAAAACGTCGGCGTCCCGCAGACGAGATAGGCTCGTCTTTCTTGAAGGGGGCAGCGGGAATTGTTGTCAACTGGCTGTCAACAAAAAGACATTCAGAATATCAATTAAGGAAAGGAGGCGGCGCAGTGACGCTGGTCATGGACAACACGCATCAGAAGGGCCGCAACCGCCTTTCTTCACGGCTGCATAAAAAGCTGCGCCCCCCTGTACGAATCATCGGTGGCGACGATTGTGTGTTTTTGACGCAACGACGCCTGGGACACAATGCGGACTTCCGCAAGGCCGCCGCGCTGTCCCATCGAATGGAGGCTTCGCCGCTTTGCGCCATACGGCGCGATCAACGACCCGATCGCCGCGCTTTGATTGCCAAACGCAGCGACCGCCATTGGCGCGCGTCGGCGTCGTTCAGGCTGGACGACAGCGCGCGCAAGCGCCTCGATCGCTGTCTGCTACAGGTCGCGCAGGGGGAAGGGAGGAAGGCAAAATGAAAGACCGTATTTTGCTCAAGACCAATGTGATGGTCTGTCTGGTCATCGTCATCGGATTTTTTCTCACCGCTGTTCTCAGCTATCGCTCCAACTTCAGCGCCGCGCTCGAAAACATCGAGCAGGTCTCCGATCTGACCAGCGAGGGCATCTACTATCAGATGACCAATATCCTGTCAAAGCCGGTAAACGTCTCGCTGACCATGGCGAACGACAGCCTGCTCAAAACCCTGCTTTTCGAAGAGCCGCAGCAGCTCGACAACGCCGCGTATACGGACACCATTGCGCAATATCTTCAGGCCTATCAGTCCAAATATGGCTATGACTCGGTGTTTTTGGTGTCGGCCGCCACCTCGAGGTATTACAATTTCAGCGGCCTTGACCGGGTGCTGGAGCGGGGAGACCCTGAAAATGTCTGGTATTACGACGGGCTGCTGCCGTCGCAAGCGGAATTTGCCATGAATGTGGACAACGACGAGGTCGCCCAGGCCGACAATGCGATCACCTTGTTTGTCAACTGCAAGATCAAAGACGACGACGGCGCGCTGATGGGCGTGGTGGGCGTGGGCGTGCGCATTGATCAGCTGCAGAGCATTCTTCGTTCCTACCGCGACGACTTTGGCGTGACCGCCTATTTCGTCAACGACAACGGGACAATCGAGCTCTCTACGGAGCACACCGGCTACGAACAGGTCTCCCTGTTTGACGTCGACGGCGGGACAGACGATGCGCGGCGGGAGATTTTGAACTGGAAGACGGACGGATCCCCTCTCAACTTCTGGGATCTGGACAGCGCGGGTCAGCGGCGAAACTATGTGGTCACGCGCTATTTGCCTGAGATCGGCTGGCATCTGGTTGTAGAGCGGGACACCCAGGCGCTGGTCGCCAAGCTCAACCGCCAGCTCTCCTTGACGGTTGTGGTGATTTTGGCCATTGTGGGCATCATCTTGGTGATCATCACCCGGGTCATCCGCAACTTCAACTTGCGCATTGTCACTTTGACAAAGACCTATGAGCAGCAGCGAAAGACCATGTTTGAGAAGGCCACCGAGCAGCTTTTTGAGGACATCTATGAGCTGGACGTCACC
>CABRXB010000326.1 GCA_902474785.1 uncultured Eubacteriales bacterium
AGATCGGCCTCGTCCATGGCAAGGCCGTATTCCCGCAGAAATGCCGCGGGGTCCTTGATGGTGCGAAAGCCCTCGAGCACCGGCACGCGACCGGGCGCTTCAAAGCTCTGGGCCAGCGTGTCATAGGGGGCAAGCTGCGCCTTGCGCGCCTCCACGGGGTTGATAAGGTGCGCCTTGATGCGGGCCACCTCCTGCTCCGACAGGCTGCCCGAGAGCAGGTAGACGCGCGCGGTGCGCACGATGGGGCGCTCGCACTGGGCGAGAATCTGGATGCACTGCGCGGCCGAGTCCGCCCGCTGGTCGAACTGCCCGGGCAGATACTCAACGGCAAAGGTCACGTCGGCCTTCGGCAGCTCATCATAGGTCAAGTCGAGCTGGGGCTCCGAGAAAATGGTGGTGCGGCAGGCTTCAAAGAGCGCCGGGTCGAGCCCCTCCACATCGTAGCGGTTGAGCAGACGAAGCCCCTTGAGGCCCTCGATGCCAAGCAGGGTGCGAAGGTCGGAGAGAAGGCCTCTTGCCTCTCCCGCCAAGGGAGCTTTCTTTTCCACATAAAGACGGGTCACCATGGCTTTGCTCCTCCTTTTCTGGCCGCAAGCGCGCGTGCGCCGATGTCGTTGCGGCAATATTTGTTTTGAAAGGCGACATCTTTGGCCGCCTGGTACGCAAGATGGACAGCGCCCTCCAGCGTGTCGTCCACGGCGGTGACGCCCGCAACGCGCCCGCCGGCGGTGACAAGCGCGCCGTCTTCCAGCTTTGCCCCGGCCACAAAGACCGACACATGGTCTTGCTGCGCCGGCAGATGTAGCGCAAAACCGGTCTCGTATTTCCCGGGGTATCCGGCCGAGGCCAGCACCACGCAGCAGGAGGCCTTGTCCGAAAAGCGCACGGCAGCGGCGTCAAGCGTCCCGTTGGCGGTGGCCTCCATGATGTCGAGCAGATCGCTCTCGAGCAGCGGCAGCACCGCCTGCGTCTCGGGGTCGCCAAAGCGACAGTTGTATTCGATCACCTTGGGGCCGTCTTTTGTCAGCATCAGGCCAAAGTAAAGGCAGCCGCGAAAGGGGCGGCCCTCCTGCTCCATGGCTTTGATGGTGGGGACAAAGATGGTCTCCATGCAGACGGCGGCGATCTCCTCTGTGTAGTAGGGGTTGGGGGCGACGGCGCCCATGCCACCGGTGTTGGGGCCCGCGTCGCCGTCGAGCGCACGCTTGTGATCCATGGCGCTGACCATGGGGACAACCCGCTTGCCGTCGGCAAAGGCCAGGACAGAGACCTCGGGGCCCTCGAGCATCTCCTCAATGAGAATGCGCGCGCCGCTCTCGCCAAACACACGCTCGCCCATCATGGCGTGCACGGCGGCCCTGGCCTCCTCCCTCGTATAGGCCAGCGTGACGCCCTTGCCGAGCGCCAGCCCGTCGGCCTTGATGACGGTCGGGATGGGTGCGCTGTCGAGATAGGAGAGCGCCTTCTGCTCGCTGTCAAAGACCTCGAAGGCGGCGGTCGGAATGCCATACTTCTTCATGAGGTTTTTGGAAAACACCTTGCTGCTCTCGATTTCGGCCGCCTTTTTGTCGGGGCCAAAGCAGGGGATGCCGGCCTGTTGCAGCGCGTCGACGGCGCCCAGTGCGAGCGGGTCGTCAGGCGCGACCACCGCAAAGTCGATGCCCTCGTCTGTGGCGAAGGCAACGATCTTGTCGATCTCCTTTGCGCCGATGGGCACCAAGGTGGCGTCGGCCGCAATGCCGCCGTTGCCGGGCAGGGCGAAAAGCTGCGACACACGGGGGCTCTGCTTGAGCTTTTTGACGATGGCGTGCTCCCGCCCGCCGCCGCCGATTACCAGAATTTTCATACCGCACCTCGCTTTTGCTGTCAAAGTGAGTGGTTGGGAATTTGCTGCATGGAACGCCGCTTGAACGGGGGCTCTAAAGTTGTTTGCGTCTTTTTCTTGAGGCAGGGCGGGCCTTTTCCTGGCCGGGGGGGTTAAGGTGAAAAAACCGTGGGCGAGGCACTGCTTTGGCGCACAGAGCGCGCTTTCTTTTTAATGGTGGAACAGGCGCATGCCGGTAAAGGCCATG
>CABRXB010000327.1 GCA_902474785.1 uncultured Eubacteriales bacterium
CAGCGCACAATGTCGATTTTCTCTCCATTCAATTCACCCACGACAGCCGCCACGCGCTGCCCTCTCGGGCCGATGCAGGCGCCGATGGGGTCGACGCCCTCCACCGTGGTGCTGACCGCCATCTTGGAACGCGAGCCGGCTTCTCTGGCGACCGACTTGATCTCCACCACGCCCGAGGCGATTTCGGGCACCTCCATTTCAAAGAGGCGGCGCACCATGCCGGGATGGGTGCGCGAGATCATGATCTGCGGGCCTCTGGTGGAATTTCGCACCTCGACCACATAGACCTTGACGCGCTTGCCCTCGCGCAGCACCTCGCCGGGGATCTGTTCGCCGGTGACAAGATAGACTTCGGTTTTGTCCAGCGTCAGCGCCGCGCCGCGGCGGTCAACGCGCGCCACCACGCAACTGAGCAGCTCATGCTGACGGCTCTGATATTCGTTGTAAATCTGATCTCTCTCGTATTCGCGGATGCCCTGGATGATGACCTGTTTGGCGTTTTGCGCCGATATTCTCCCGAAGTTGTGGGGATCGATCTCCTCTTCCACGATGTCGCCAATTCCATATTTGGGGTCGATGGCCTGCGCCTCCTCCAGCGTCAGCTCGGCGCCGGGCGTCTCAATTTCCTCGACCACCGTGCGACGCGTGACCAGTTTGATGGTCTTGGCGTCCTCATCGACCAAGACGGCAAGGGTTTCGGCGCTTGTGGCGTCTTTTCGAAGGGCGGCGAGCAGGCCGGCCTCAATTTTCTGCAGCATGTATTCCTTGGGGATGCCTCGCTCTTTTTCCAGCTCCTCAAGCGCCTCAAACAGCTCGCTGTAGTCCATGTTTTTCGATTCTCCTATCCAGATATTTGTAAGCGATCTACCATTCCACGGCAAGCCGCACCAAAGCGGTGTCGGCCTGGCCAAGGGAGAAGGCTGCCCCCGCGTCGTCCACAAGGGTGAGCACGCCGTTTTCAAAGCCCTCGAGCGTGGCCTCAAAGCTCTTGACGGCGGCGGGCAGCGGCGCATCGCACACGGCAAAGTGCAGCGTCGCAGCCTGCTCCACGCTGCCGCCCAGCGGCGCATAAAGCCGCACCTCCACTTTTGATCCCAAAAACATCGCAAAATCGCCGGGCCGCTTTAACGTCCGGTCGATGCCGGCCGATTGCACCTCGAGACGATAGCTGTCGTCAATGGGGTCGGCCTCGTCGAGCTTTTGCTCAATGGCGCGGGAAAAGGCTTCGCAGGTGTCGAGATCCACGCCCTGCGGCGCGTCGAGCGTATAGCGCAGCACAAAGGCGCCGCCCTCCTTTTTATACTCGACGTCCCACAGCGCAAGCCCCATCTCTTTGACGACGGGCTCGGCCAGCGCCGTGACCTGCGACAGCAGAGCGGCCGTGCCGCCTTTTTGCGGTTTTCCCATTCCCCTGGTCTCCTCCATGTCATAAAGAAAGGAGCGGGCGCGCTGCCCACTCCTTTCTATTACCATCGTTATTCATCTTACCGAAGTAGTATAGCACACTTTTTTTGATTTTGCAAGACGTCTTTGCCGAAAAACGATCTGTCTTTGCGAAAAATCTAGGATTCAAGCTGCTTGGCGAGAAAGGCCGCCGCAGCCATGGCAAGCTTGAGCTCCACCTCGCCGCCCGGCATGTCGCCGAGCAGCGCCACCGAGCCGATGACGTCTCCATCTGATAAGATGGGCGCGGCGGCCACGGGCTCCGAACGCGGAATTCCCTCCACAATGGGGGCCGGACGCTCGCCGCTGCCCCGCACCAGAGCCTGACGCTCTTCCATCTGCGCTTCGAAGGCGGGGCTGATCACCTTGCCCTCAAGCTCTTTGCGCGCCCCGCCCACGGCGACAATGACCACGTCGCGGTCGCAGATCACCACGGGACAGCCCGCTGTGCGCGAGAGCGCCTCTGCGCAGCCGCCTGCCAAAACCGAGAGCTCCCCCACGGGGGAATATTTCTTAAAGATGACCTCGCCATCGCGGTCGGTGTAAATCTCAAGGGGTTCGCCTTCGCGGATTCGCATGGTGCGGCGAATCTCTTTGG
>CABRXB010000328.1 GCA_902474785.1 uncultured Eubacteriales bacterium
TCATACCGTCAGGCTTGGCGGTCGTTCGCCGGCGCGCCGGCCATGGGGTCCTGCGCGATCCCGCCCGGCGCTCGGTGGGCTGGGGCGTTTTTCACGGCCTGTTTTTGCTCTGTGCTGTGTTGTCACGCCTGAGGGCGACTGAAATTTTGACCGGCCTTTGCACACTGCTGTGTGCGTCTGTGCCCATAGAGGAGTTTGAACATTCATGAACGGCGAAATTATCATTGTCGGGGCGGGCCCCGCGGGAATTTTTACGGCCATTGAGCTGCTGCGCCGCGGCAGCCGGCGGCACATCACCATTGTGGAAAAGGGGCAGGCGGTGGAAAACCGGCACTGTCCCAAGGGCACCACGGGGCGCTGCGTCAACTGCAAGCCCTACTGCCATATCACCACCGGCTTCTCGGGGGCTGGCGCCTTTTCCGACGGCAAGCTCTCGCTGTCCTGCGAAGTGGGCGGCGATCTTCCCACGCTGATCGGGGAGACGCTGGCGCAGGAGACCATCGACTATGTCGACGGCATCTATCTGGAATTTGGCGCAGACGAGAAGGTGGAGGGCGTGAGCGCCGGTGACGAGGTCAAGGAGATCCGCAAGCGCGCCATCCGCGCCGGCCTCAAGCTGGTCGACTGTCCCATCCGGCATCTGGGCACCGAGCGCGCGCAGAAGATCTACGGCGACATCGAGCGCCATCTGCTCGACGCGGGCGTGGAGATCCTCTTCGGGCACGAGTGCCGCGATCTGATCATCGAGGGCAACCGCTGCGTCGGCGTTTTGCTGTCGGACGGCGCGCGCGACTTTGAGCGGCGCGCCCAGCACGTCATCGTCGCCACCGGGCGGCGCGGCGCAGACTGGCTTGAAAAAATCTGCGCGGAGCACGGCATCGCCCACCAGCCCGGCACGGTGGACATCGGCGTGCGCGTGGAGGTGCGCAGCGAAGTCATGGAGCGCGTCAACGAGGTGCTCTACGAGTCCAAGCTCATCGGCTATCCCCGCCCCTTCAAAAACAAGGTGCGCACCTTCTGTCAAAATCCCGGCGGCTTTGTCAGCCAGGAGAACTACGACAACGATCTGGCCGTCGTCAACGGCCACTCCTATAAGGAGCGCAAATCCTCCAACACCAACCTCGCCATTTTGTGCTCCCACAATTTCAACGAGCCCTTCAACCAGCCCATCGCCTATGCGCAAAAGGTGGGGGAGCTGACCAATATGCTGGGCGCCGGACACATCCTTGTCCAGCGCTACGGCGACATTCTCGACGGCAAGCGCACCTGGCCCAAGGAGCTGGCGCAGAGCAATGTGCGCCCCACCTTGCCCGACGCTGTGGCGGGCGACATCACCGCCGCCATGCCCTACCGCGCCATGCTCAACATCATCAACTTCATCCAGGCGGTCGACGAGGTGGTGCCCGGCTTCGCCTCCAACGAGACGCTGCTCTACTCACCCGAGCTCAAGTTTTACAGCAACCGCGTCAAGATGGACACCGACTTCAACACCTCGGTGGAGGGGCTGCACTGTCTGGGCGATTCGAGCGGCTGGACGCGCGGCCTTATGATGGCTTCGGCCATGGGGGTGCTCATGGGGCGCCGTCTGGCGCGTGAGGAGTAGGCCGTATTGTCGTATTGCAAGGGCCGCGCTCACGATAGCGCAGAACCTGTCGGCAGTCTTTTGAAAAAGAAAAAGGCGCGCGCCTTTTTTGCCAAATCCCGCCGGCCGCAAACAGCATGACGCACCTTTTTGAATCTCTAAGGCGAAAGCGCAAAAACGGGAACCGCAAACAGAGCCGGTTCCCGTTTTTTTGTGTTTGCTTCGCAGGATATCGCGTTTTGACGTTGGCGTAGGGCGCTGTGTCCAAACGAAGACGGAGCATGCGGCAGACTGTTTTCGGCAAAATCAATGCCTTAAGGCCCGCGCGCTTGATGGTCGCACACCTGGTCGCTGCAAGAGCGCAGGCCGAAACGCAGGGAGGAGGCTCTTCTTTTTATGGACGACGCCTGCAGCGCGGCGTCCTTTTCCCCGCCTTGCGCACACCG
>CABRXB010000329.1 GCA_902474785.1 uncultured Eubacteriales bacterium
CATTTCTCCATACGTCGTTTCAATTCTTTTTTATTGAGGAGAGCTTGTCATGCAAGGAATTCGTATGGCTTCCCCCGCGCTCTCGATCACGCCCACCTGTGGTCAGAGGGCGGTTTTCTCTTATTTATTGATAGGGCAGCAGACGCTTGACCTGCTTGACATTGGTCTTGTCGGCATATGTGGGCATTCTCAGGCTTCTCTTGAGCTTGGTCGTCTTCTTATTGAGAATGTGGCGTCTGTTGGCCGCATTGCGCTTGACCTTCCCGTGTTTGGTCAGCTTAAATCTCTTTTTTGCACCGGAGTGCGTTTTGATCTTGGGCATGTGGATTCTCCTTTGCTTTTTATTTCTGGAGCGGATTGATGATCATCGCCATGGTCCTGCCTTCCAGCTTGGGAGGCTTGTCAACATTGCCAAATTCCTTGCAGGCCTGCGCGAATTCAAGCATAATTTCCAGCCCCAGCTCGGGGTGACCCATCTCCCTGCCGCGGAAACGGACAGACACCTTCACCTTGTTGCCATCCTGCAAAAAGCGCAGGGTGTGATTTTTCTTGGTGTTGAAGTCGTTTGTGTCAATGTTGACCGACAGGCGGATCTCCTTGATCTCAACCTGCTTTTGGTTTTTGCGCGCCTCTTTTTCCTTTTTGGACTGTTCAAAGCGGAACTTTCCATAATCCATGATACGGCAGACGGGCGGCGTGGCCTGGGGCGCAATCTTAACGAGGTCGAGGTTGCGCTGTGCGGCACGCTCCATGGCGTCGCGCACACTCATGATGCCAAGCTGACTCCCATCGTCGTCGACGACGCGGACTTCTTTGTCGGTGATCTGCTCGTTGATGAGCAACTCTTTGCTAGCTATTGCGGGCACCTCCTAAGGATTTTAAATTTTTTGTGTCACAAAAAACGGATGGGTTTCCCCATCCGTTTGTCTCAAAGGCAATACAAAAACGCCGGGCACTCTGTTGCCCGCTGCATTTTTCCTGCGATTGACCGAGCCGCTTTCTTGCAACTGCGGTGAGACGGGATGGCTCCCCTCTGCTTTGTTGTGCAAACGTAGTATATCAGAGCAACCCCGCCCTGTCAAGGGCGATTCCCCCAAAGCGTAAAAAAACAGGATTTAATTGACATATTCAAACTCGATGTCGTAAATCGAGACGATGTCGCCCTCTTTGATGCCTTTTTCACGCAGCAGATCGTAGACGCCGTTGGTGTACAGCACCCTGTGCAGATACTGAAGCGACTCATGGTCGCTGAAATTGACGCTGCCCAGCAGGTTGAAGAGCCATTCGCCTTCCACCACGTACACCTCGTTTTCCCGGCGCACGGTTGTGACCTTCTCGCCTCTGGCGGGGGGCGCCAGCGTTGTCTCGCTCTCGTAGGTCAAAATGGGGGGAAGATCTTTGAGCCTGTCCCAAACAGTGGAGAGCAGCGCATCCACCCCCTGGTGCGTGGCGGCCGACATCGTCAGATAGTCGAACCCCAGCTCCCGCGCCTTGTCGCGCAGCGCATCTGAGGCGCCTTGGTCGGTCAAAAGGTCGGCCTTGTTGCCCACCACGATCTGCGGGCGCTGCGCAAGCTGCGCAGAAAAGGCCGCAAGCTCCCTGTTGATGGCCAAAAGATCCTCCACGGGGTCGCGCCCCTCGCTGCCCGCCACATCCACCAGATGCACCAGCAGGCGGCACCGCTCGACATGGCGCAAAAACGCATGGCCCAATCCAACGCCGTCGCTGGCCCCCTCGATGAGACCGGGGATGTCGGCCATGACGTAGGAGACGCCCTCATCCACTCTGACAACGCCAAGCTGCGGCTGCAACGTGGTGAAGTGGTAATTTGCCACCTTGGGGCGGGCGGCCGACACCACCGAGAGCAGCGTGGACTTGCCCACGTTTGGAAAGCCGATCAGCCCCACGTCGGCCAGTAGCTTGAGCTCGAGCGACACATCGGCCTCCTCGCCCTTCATGCCGTTTTTGGCAAAGCGCGGCGCTTGACGCGTGGCGGTTGCAAAGCGCGCGTTGCCAAAGCCGCCCTTG
>CABRXB010000330.1 GCA_902474785.1 uncultured Eubacteriales bacterium
CGCCTCTCTCACCGCAATGGGGCTGCTGTTTGGCGTCATCTTGGGCGTTGCGGCCAAGGTGTTTGCCGTCAAGACCGACCCGCGCATTGAGCAGATCACACATGTGTTGCCCGGGGCAAACTGCGGCGGCTGTGGTTTTGCCGGCTGCGCCAACTTTGCAGACGCCGTTGTCAAGGCCGGCGCGCCCACCAACGGCTGTATGGTGGGCGGCGCCAAGGTTGTGGCCCGCATCGCCACCATCATGGGGCAAGAGCCGCTTGAAGTGGTGCCGTCAAGTGCTCGTCGAGCTGCGACAACGTCAAGCAGAAGTACCACTACGAGGGGTACGACACCTGCAAGGCCATCGACAGTCTGTCGGGCGGCTCCAAGCAGTGTCCCTATGCCTGCTGCGGCCTGGGCGACTGCGTGCGCGCCTGTCTGTTTGACGCCATCCATGTGGTTGACGGCGTCGCCGTTGTCGATCGAAGCAAGTGCACGGGCTGCGGCGCCTGCACGCGCGCCTGTCCCAAAAACATCATTGTGCTGCGCGAGGCCTCCTGTGATCACGAGGTGTTGTGCTCAAGCCTCAAGCGCGGCATCGAGGTGCGCGACGTGTGCAAGGTGGGCTGCGTGGCCTGCGGCATCTGTGTGAGAAACTGCCACGGCAACGCCATCACACTGGTCGACAATCTGGCCACCATCGACCCCAAAAAGTGCATCAACTGCGGCGTGTGCGTCGACGTCTGTCCGCGCCACACCATCCGCGAGCTGCCATAAGAGAGCAATCAAGCGGGGTCCCAACTGCCGGGGCCCCGCTTTTTTCATGAGGGCGTGGCAGCGAAGACAGCGGGGCCTATTTTTATTTTCCTATTCTCCCGCAAGGTATGCGCAGGGCTCTTGCCGCAGGTTTTCGATGCTGTCTGATCCTTTTAAAACGGGGCGGTTGCCAAATCGAAATTCCCGCGGTGAGAAAAACAAACAGGGGGCGGCCTACGGCCGTCCCCTGTTTTAGAACCATGCAAACTTCAAAAAAATGGGCATTTGCGGAAAGACACGGGCGCCGCACCGCGGGGCTGCCCAGGTCAAAATTGGGACGTCATCTATAGCATAGATGAAATCACGAAGTAGCCCTATCAGACAACAGGCCCCAACGTATGACATGAATGAAGAGCCCGACACGCCGCCCTTTCTCCTTTCAAATCTTACCCCTCTCAGGAAATCCTTTTTGGCTAAAACCTTCATTGTTCCGTATTAGAGCTAACCAGGGAAAAGCCCACGGATGAAAATCCGGGGGCACTCTCTTGTCAAAACAGTTGACCCCTTTGAATGGCATCTACCATCCAGAAAACAAGCTGACACAAGCAGATAAGACCAAAACCAGCCAATAACCTGTAAATAACTTTCCAAGCACCCACCATTCCAAACTTTCTACGGTTTTCACCCCACTCGGTGAATCCATCTTGCGTGAAGCCCTCGTCGTCAACTTCTACATTGCGCAACATCCAAAGAGAGCCGAAAAATTGAATATAATGCCGCAAAGTGGGCGCATTGTAGGTCGCAATTTCAGGATAAAGGACGGGAAGTTCATCCCATCTGATTTTTCGGCCATGCAAATCCCGGCGAGCTCCTAAACGCATCAGGTTGCCAAACAACGCCTCCTGCTGCGTCGACGTAAGCGCCATAATCTCACTCAGATAGGCTTCCTGCCCCATACCAAACCGCCTTTCTTCAAATTTTATATGTCGCTTTTTATCGTATTACGTAGTATTATAGCAAGATTTCCCTTTTTGTTCAACGTAAAATATATACAAAATCAACGATTGCATTTTGTATCTTTTGATTTGTTTTAAATTTATATTTATTTAACTTAAAATTTATAAGGATATTGTGAAATCATTTGGACAGTTCAGCGTTTCTTTTACTCTACCTCTTAGCTTTTTCGACATACAAAAGCATCCATACCTTGCATTCAAAAACCCCTCGGATCAATCCGAGGGGTTTGTCCTGTGCGAAAAAGCAAACCACGTTACACGAGAGAGGCAAGCGC
>CABRXB010000331.1 GCA_902474785.1 uncultured Eubacteriales bacterium
ACTACAGTCACGGTGTCCGGCGTCAGCTACAAGCTGTCGACGGCGGCGGCCAAGGCCGCCGTGGGGCTCGACGGATTAGAGACGGGCGACATTGTCACGCTGCTGCTCGACCGCGACGGCAATGCGGCCGACGTCCACGCCGCCGCAGCCCTTTACGACACGCAGCTCGGCGTTGTGACGCAGGCCGGCACAAAGGCGATCTCCGGGGTTTCCACCCACTACGTCACGCTGCTTTTGACCGACGGCTCGACGCTCGATCTGGCCTGCTCGTCCGACCGCTCGGCGCTTGTGGGGCGCGCCGTAAAGCTCTCCTACAACGCCAGCGGCGCCAGCGTGTCCGCCACGTCGTCGGGAGGACTGTCGGGAGAGGTCAGCGCCTCCAAGGGGACCATTGGCGGCAAATCGCTGGCGGACGACGTGAAAATCCTCGACCTGTCAAGCGCGGGCGTGTGCGTTTCGGTGTCGCTGTCGCGCATTGACAAGCTGACGCTGTCCTCCGGCTCCGTGCTGCTTGCCACTGCCGACAGCGACGGCAGGATCAACGCCGTCGTCTTAAACGACGTGACGGGCGACGCCCACAGCTACGGCTATGTCACCCAATCGAGCCAGGATGAGGAGGGGGCCGCCTCTCCCTCCTACCGCATCGACATCGCCGGCGCCACAACGAGTATCTCGGGCGGCGACACCTGGTATAATGTCACCTCCGGCGCAGCGCACAAAGGACAGCAGCGGCGCAATCTCCTCCATGCGAAACTTGACCCGCCTGTCGAGATCCGTTGAGCAGGTGACGCCCGCCTCGCTGACCACGACCGATGGGAGCGTCTATCCCCTGAGCGGCAATGTGGCGGTCTACGACGCGTCGGGCACGCAGATGCGCTATGCGAGCATCGACGAGCTGATGGACAGCGACCCCGCCTCCATCACGGCCTACTATGACAAAGATCCCTCCTCGGGCGGACGCATCCGCGTGATTGTCTACAAGTAACGCCCTGCCTGTTCGGATGTCAGTCTCTTTGGGGAAAACAGTCTAGAAAAGGGGCGTTGGCGTTGCAGGTGAATACAAAGCTTTGAGTCGCGCGACGGTTGCATCGCATATCGGCGCAGCCGCGTACGTTCCAAGTGTCAATTTGTCGGGGCGGTTGGCGCGCCTGCGCCAGTGGCGCTGGGCCGGCTTTGAGCTGACCTCGTTTTATCAAGGCAGGCGATTTCGCCGCCAGCGCCGGAAACCGGCAGACAGAAGGGCCGGGCACTTTCAAAGAGAAAGCGCCCGGCCCTTCTGCTTTTAGAAAGGAGGTGCCGGATATCCTATGGAAAAAGAGGAGGTGAAGAAAGTAGGCGCAGGGCATGTGGCAAAGCCCTGACTAGGAGAAATCAAAGCGGGGGCAGGAGGCCGCCTCTGGTTGCGGGGTGACGGAAAGGGAAAAGCCCAGCCCCGGCAGGGAAGAACAAAAGCGGGGGCAGGCGGCAGCCTCTGCTGCGGGGCGCGGGAAAAGACGCCTGCCCCGGCGGATCAAACAGCCAAAGTGCATAAGTGGCGATCAAAATTGAAAGTCAGCCGTCAAAGCCGATGTCAACTGCTTTTGCGCACGTCGATCACAACGGCCGTCATATCGTCCTGCGGGAGATGGCCATAGCTCTTGCGGCAGAAGTTCACCATGGCGCGCGCCAGGGAGCCGTTGCGTCGGTCGAAGGAGAGGATGAAGTTGCAAAGCGCGTCTTCGGGCTCGCCGGGGGGCAGCAGCCCGTCCGAGAGCAGCAGGATGGCGTCGCCGGCCTCCACGCGGCTGCGCGTGACGCAGGCCTCCCACTGGGGCAGCAGGCCGGCCGGCATGCCGCGGCCGTCCACCCTTGTCAGCGCGCCGTCGCGCAAAATGAAGGAGGGGGCGGCCCCGGCCTTGACAAATTCCAGATCTCCGCTGTAGAGATCGAGAATGGCCACGTCGAGCGTGGTGAAGACCTCGGGTTCCTCGCCGGCCAGCAGCGCCGCGTTGAGCACGCGCAGGGCGGCGTCGCGCCGCAGGC
>CABRXB010000332.1 GCA_902474785.1 uncultured Eubacteriales bacterium
ACCCCGATGATGGGCAGGATTTTCAATCGTTGTACTACAGTGCGGATCAGGCGCTGTATCAGGCCAAAAACAAGGGAAAAAACCAGTTTGTTTTGTATGACGGGGGAAAAGCCCCCTCAGAGCCGAGCTACTCTCCTTTGGGGACCGGCATCGATTCCGACACCTGGTTGCCCGGCGCGCCCCTTGATTTTGTCAACTATGTCTTCAAGACCCTCTATGAGACGGAGGACATGGATCGAGCCATTGAATTGATTCTTGAGATTGTTGGCAAACGCTTTGCGGTCAGCAGGGCCTATATCTTTGAAAACTCCAAGGATGGAAAATATGGCAGCAACACCTACGAGTGGTGCAACGAGGGCATTGAGCCCCAGATCGACAATTTGCAGGATTTCCCCTATGAGACGCTCGAGGGGTATGCAGACCTTTTTGGCGAAAACGGGATTTTTTACTGCACCGATATCAGCAAGCTCAAGCCGGCGCAAGTGGCGCTTTTTACATCACAGGGCATTTGCTCCACGTTACAATGCTGCTTTGTGGAAGACGGTAAGTTCGCGGGTTTTTTGGGGTTCGACGAGTGCACCGGCAACCGCCTTTGGACCAGGGAAGAGGTGGGAACGCTCTCGCTCGTCTCTCAAATTGTGGCAACCTTTCTGCAAAAGAAACGGGCGATCGACCGAGATCGTTACACCATGCTCCAGCTCAAGACCATCCTCGACATGCAGGACGCCTACATCTATGTTGTGGACAAAAGCACATATGAGCTGCTTTACTTAAACAAAAAGACCCGGGAACTCGACCCCAATGCCCGCGTCGGCATTCCCTGTTACCGGATGTTTTTCGACAGGGAGCAGCCCTGTGAAACCTGCCCGATCCGCAGAGAAGAGCCCGGCGAATTTTACAACCCCAAATACAAGGTTTGGACGCAGGTGCATCTCTCCAAGTTAAAATGGACGCCGAATGAGGCATGGCTGCTCTCCTGCTACGATATCACGAAGTATAAACAGTCAAATTGAAACATGATGTGAGCAAACACTGGAAAGCGCCCCGGCAAACGTGATCTGCAAGCTTGGCAGAAAACCGTTTGTCGGGGCGCTTTTTCGCATAGCAGACGCCATGCAAGGTAAAATAGAAACATCACTTTGTATGCGGAGGATGTTTCATGGACAATCAAATTGTAACGCAGGAGAAAATCATCGCCTTTGGATGCCATTTGCAAAGCGAACAGCGCAGCGCCGGAACCATCGACAAGTATCGAAGAGATGTGAGGGCGTTCGCCAACTGGCTGGGAGATCGCCCCGCCTCAAAGGAAATGGCTGTGGCATGGAGAGAGCAGCTCTTGACCGACGGCTACAGACCCGTTACCGTCAACTCCATGCTGGCGGCCCTCAACCGCTTTTTTGTGTGGGCCAACTGGCCACAGTGCCATGTCAAGGCGCTGCGCTTGCAGCGGCGTCTGTTTCGGGAGCGTTCGCGCGAGCTCGACCGCAGAGAGTATGACAGCCTGGTCGACACGGCTCGCAGATCGGGCCGGGAGAGGTTGGCGCTGCTGATGGAAACCATTTGCGCCACCGGTATTCGGGTCAGCGAGGTCAAGAACGTCACGGTGGAGGCGGCGCGACAGGGTCAAACCGAGATTACACTGAAAGGTAAGATCCGCACGATTTTGCTGCCGCGCAAGCTGTGCCGCAAACTGCTCCAATACGCCAAGAAACAAAAAATCGCCTTTGGCGAGATTTTTCTCACCAAAAGCGGAAAAAGCCTGTCGAGAACACAGATCTGGGCTGAAATGAAGTCGGTCTGCAAAAAGGCGGGTGTGCGCGCCTCCAAGGTGTTTCCGCACAACTTGCGGCATCTGTTCGCCCGGACGTTTTACAGGGTCAGCCGTGATGTGGCAAAGCTGGCGGATGTGCTGGGCCATACGCATTTGGAGACAACCCGGATCTATCTTATTTCGAGCGGCGAGGAGCATGCAAAAGAGCTGGAACGGCTGCGGCTGATCCCCTAAACAAAATCAATAT
>CABRXB010000333.1 GCA_902474785.1 uncultured Eubacteriales bacterium
GAATGGAGGCAATCTCTGCACCCTTACCCGCGAGAAAAAGGGCGCTCTGCGTCTCATTGTCTGCGCCTTCCAGAAGGCTCTTCAAGCGCGGGCAGTCAGCCCAAGGGGTTTTCTGGCCGGACAACGGGGTCGCTTGCATTTGATGACCCAAAAGGGTTGTCATCACTGTCCCATGTGTCCATAAAGCGGCTGAGCATGGCGGCCACTTCCGCGCGGGAGGCGCTTTCTCCCGGGGCCAGTATCATCCCGTCGCGCCCGGTCAAAATCTTCCTGTCGAGCGCCCATTCCATGCCCTCAACCGCCCACGGCGAAACCTCCCCGGCGTCGGCGAAGCGGTCTATCGCCCGCTCTTTCCCGTCGCCCGTCGGCGCGCCGGCCATTCTGTACAAAATCACGGCAAGCTCCTCCCGCGTCACCGCAGCGTCGGGCGCAAAGCGTCCCTCTCCCACTCCCTTGACGACGCCTTCCCTGACGCCCCACAGCACAGGCTTATAAAACCATGCGCCTTGCGGCACATCGTCAAAGGGGGAAACTTCGAGCTGCGTCTGCGTCTCACCGTTCTGCGATGCGGCTTCAGGTTCGGGCTCTCCCGCCATACGGTACAGCGCCGTCACCAACATGGCGCGGGACATCGTGAGCTCCGGCGAAAACAGCCGATCCTGCGTGCCCGTCATGATGCCCAGCCCGGCCCACCGCAGCACCAATTCGTAATACCAGGTTTTTTCATCGACGTCTTCAAAAAAGAGCTCTCCTTTGGGGGCCTCCGGCTGCTCCGGCTCGGGCGGCAAAACCTCCTCAGGCAAATCCGGCATGATGGCGCCGCCTCCTCCGCCGCCCCCGCCGCCACCGCCTCCTCCGCCGCCTTCTGTTGACGGTTTGGCTTTGACCGTAATAGAGACATCGTTTCCGGAAACCTCATAGAGGTCTCCCCTGACATTGTGAATTTTCTGATTGGCGCTTTGCACCACCGTAGTGCCGACGCTACGGGCGCGCACTTCAAACGCGGCAAGCAGAAGACCGTCAGACACAGCGAGCCCTTGTTCGCTGCTCTCCATATGGCTGACAATCATACGCCACGACACCCCATCTTCAAGAAGACCAACGCTTGCGTCAAATCCCTGCGCGGTGGTGATGCTGCCTGCAACCAGTTCCAGCTTTGCCCCGTCAAACAAAAGCTCGTCTTGCATGGAGTGAATCACGGCGCCAGACGGGTCGCCGTCATTTGGCAAGTGCAGCTCTACCGTCAAAAGAATTGTCTCGTTTACCTCGACTTGCACATCGGTTTTACCCTGCGCCAACAGTTCCAGCTCAAACCCCTGCTGCGAGCGGGCGAGCACGGTCTCTTTTGAAACAAACAAAAACAGCGTCAGGCAAAGAACCGCCACGCACAGGGCAGACACTTTCTCGCCTTTCACAAAATTCACCGCTCCGGATTGAACTTGAGCAGCAAATAGGGCTCAAGCTCCAGCACATCTGCAATACGAAAGAGCAGTTCGATTGAAAGACCCCGCTGCATATTGGGCGCTTCAATTGCTCCCAGGTGCTGACGGCTGATGCTCAGCTTCTCCGCCATTTCCTCTTGAGAGAGATGCTTGCGCTTTCGGTAGTAAGAAATTGCATACCCCAGGTTGATCAATCGTTCTGCCGGTTCCAGCGATTGGTGTTCTTTTGTTATGCTCATGCCGCCACCCCTTTTTTGTTTCTATTTTATCTTGAATTCTTGCGTATTAAAATCATCCTTTATATGATATTTGACGCTTTTTAAATATCAATATGTCAATTTATGATGATTTTTGTCACGTATTTAACAAAAAAGAGGCCACTGGATAACATCCAGCGGCCTTTTTGTGTGGAGGCGCCACCCGGATTTGAACCGGGGCGTGAGGGTTTTGCAGACCCTTGCCTTACCACTTGGCTATGGCGCCACAGCGCCCTGTCGAACAGGGCCGTAGCATGGAGCGGATGACGAGGCTCGAACTCGCTACCTCGACCTTGGCAAGGTCGCGCTCTACCAGATG
>CABRXB010000334.1 GCA_902474785.1 uncultured Eubacteriales bacterium
TTTTCGCTGCCGATCGCATACTCCTCCACGACAGAGGGCGGCAGAAGCAGGCTGCCGTCTCGTCGGATGAGGGATTTGCCAAAGATAAATTTTCCGCCCCGATTCATCTGTGGCATCAGTCGTTTTCCTTTGAGACATGGCGGCAGATGGCTTCAAAGCTCTTTTGGCTGATGTCGTGTTCGATCTTACAGGCGTCCTGCCGGGCGGTCTGCTCGTCCACCCCGAGCGCCATCAAAAAGGAGCAAAGCGTCGTATGCCGCTCATAGATGCGCTTTGCAATGTCCATGCCCTTGTCGGTCAACGTGATGAGCCCTGTTTTGTCCATGGTGATATAGCCGTTTTCACGCAGCCGCTTGGTGCAGTAGCTCACGCTGGGCTTGGTGACGCCAAGATGCTGCGCCACGTCGATCGAGCGGATATATCCGTGTTTTTCCTTCATCATAAGCATGGCCTCCAAATAGTCCTCCGAGGCTTTTTGTATCTGCATGGGATTCCACCTTTCTGATTCTGCAAGGGCTTTTTCTGTATGTTAACACACTCTAACTCGCTTTTCAAGGTCGCAAAAGGGGAGGGAGGATAAAAAGTTAGAGAACTCAAACTTTTGAGAAAAGTGGGGCGTAAAAAAAAAAGAGGCCCAAGGCTCGTTGATTGCCGCCCGCTGACGAGGGGGCTGGGGCGGGCGGCTGCTCTTTACTTGGGGCTTCAAAAAAAGTATAATGGCAGTAACAACGAGGAAAAGGGAAGTGCACGATGATTTTATCGGATCAGACCATCTGGAAGATGCTCGAAGAGGGCACGCTTGGCATTGCGCCGCTGGAGGAGCACCAGGTGCAGCCCGCCAGCGTGGACATTCGACTGGGCAACACTTTTGGCATTGTGGAGGATTCGGCAAGCGGCGTCATCTCCATGGACAGGGAGATCCGCTACAAAACCATGCAGGCCGAGACCTATCTTCTGCTCCCGGGACAGTTTGTCCTGGCCACCACCATGGAATACATCTCCCTGCCCGATAACCTGACCGCCTTTGTGGAAGGGAGAAGTTCGCTGGGCAGAATGGGGCTTTTCATTCAAAATGCAGGGTGGGTTGACCCCGGCTTTGAAGGGGAGATCACGCTGGAGCTCTTCAACGCAAACCGCTGCGCCATTGAGCTGAGAGCCGGCCGGCGCGTGGGCCAGCTTGTCTTCGCACAGATGGACGGCCGTGCCCTGCGTCCCTATCGCGGCAAATATCAAAAGCAGCGCGGCGCCACGGGCTCAAAAGTATTCCTTGATCTGGACGTTTTGGAGCATTGTCAGGAGGGCGGAAAATGACGCTGTAAGGCGCCCTGCTGTGGGGTAAATGCCTGAAAGGACGTTGTGAGGAGGGATGTGCGGTGGAAATTCGCTTGCTTAAAGAAAACGAAAGGTCGGCGGCGATGGAACTTGTCCGGCGTGTGTTTTTGGAATTCGAGGCCCCCGACTACAGCGTCCAGGGGGTGGAGGAGTTTGAGCGCAGCATTCAGGACCCCGCTTTTGTAAACGCGCTTCAAATCTACGGCGCCTTTGCCGACGACAGGCTCCTGGGCGTCATCGCAGGGCGGGCACAAAACAGCCACATCGCCCTGTTTTTCGTCGATGGAGCGCATCACAGAAGGGGGATCGGACGACGTCTCTTCGACGTCCTGCTGCAAGGCTGTGCGGCAAAGCGCATCACCGTCAACGCCTCCCCCTATGCCGTACCCGTCTACCGGCGTCTCGGATTTGTGCCGACCGGCGGGGAGCAGGTGACAAACGGCCTGCGCTATACGCCGATGCAGTACAGCATCACACCGTGAAGGAGCGCGGCCGAAGGCGCGCCATGCTTTGATAAAGGAGAAAATATGGTATGAAATTCAAAAACCCGCTGATTGTCGTATCCGATATGGAAGAATCCAAGCGTTTTTACCGTGAGGTGCTGGGTCTTCGCGTGACCCTGGATTTTGGCGCCAACGTCA
>CABRXB010000335.1 GCA_902474785.1 uncultured Eubacteriales bacterium
GCATAGAGATCCACCGGCAAAAAGGCAAATCCGCGCGCCAGCATTTCAAGGCAGACCTCGGCGATCACAGCGCGGTCCTCGTCCTTGGCCGTTTTCTTTTCCATGTTGCCGATCTCTCGGATGAGCTGCGTGAGCGCCGCCTTGCCGCCCAGCATCACGCTGGAGTCGAAGGCATCTGCCCGGACGGAAAAATAGGTTGCGTAAAAAGGCAGCGGCTCATGCACCTTGAACCAGGCAATGCGCAGCGCCATGGTGACATAGGCGACGGCGTGGGCCTTGGGAAACATGTATTTGATGGCGCGGCAGGAGGCGATGTACCAGTCGGGCACGCCGTTTTCCCGCATGAGCTGCGCCTGCTCATCCGAGAGGCCCTTGCCCTTTCGCACCTGCTCCATGATCTTGAAGCTGTCGAGCTTGGGGACGCCTTTTTGAATGAGATAGGTCATGATGTCGTCGCGACAGCAAATGGCGTCGCGCAGGGTGCAGGTGCCGGCGCGGATGAGCGCCTCGGCGTTGCCAGCCAAACGTCGGTGCCGTGCGAGAGGCCCGAGATGCGCACCAGCTCGCCCACCGTCGTCGGCTTTGTCTGCTCGAGCATGCCGCGCACAAAGCCGGTTCCAAACTCGGGGATGGCGATGGAGCCTGTTTTGCCCACATCCTCCCCCTCCTGCAGTTTCAGGCTTTCAACCCCTGAAAAAAGGGCGAGCACCTCGGGATCATCGAGCGGCAGAGTTGTCACGTCAAGTCCGGTCAGGTCGCCGAGCATTTTGAGGGCGGTGGGGTCGTCGTGCCCGAGCATGTCGAGCTTCAAGATGTTGTCGTGAATGGCATGATAGTCAAAGTGGGTGGTGACAACCTCCTTGGAGGCGTCGTCCGCCGGGTGCTGCACCGGCGTGAAATCCTCGATGTCGAGCGCTGCGGGCACCACCATGATGCCGCCGGGGTGCTGCCCCGTGGTTCGTTTGATGCCGGTGCAGCCGCGAATGAGCCGCTCTTCCTCGGCGCGCGGCACCACGCGGCCGCGCTCCTCGAGGTATTTCTTCACATAGCCATAGGCCGTCTTCTGTGCGACGGTGGCGATGGTGCCGGCCCGAAACACGTGCCCCGCTGCGAACAGAGATTCTGCAAACTTGTGCGCCTGCGTCTGATATTCCCCGGAGAAGTTGAGGTCGATGTCGGGAACCTTTTCGCCAGAAAAGCCCATGAAGGTCTCAAAGGGGATGTCAAACCCGTCCTTGCGGCACATGGCGCCGCAGTTTGGGCAGACGAGATCGGGCATGTCGCAGCCCGCCTCATAGGTGCCCGAGTCGTCAAACTGCGTGTAAAAGCAGGAGGGGCAGACATAGTGCGGCGGCATGGCGTTGACCTCTGTGATGCCGGCAAAGTAGGCGGCGATGGAGGAACCCACCGAGCCTCTTGAACCGACCAGGTAGCCGTTTCTCCTCGACTCCTGCACCAGCCGCCGCGCAATGATGTACATCACGGCATAGCCGTTTCCAATGATGGGCTCGAGCTCGCGCTCCAGGCGTTTCACCACAGGTTCGGGGACGGGCTCTCCATAGAGCTCCCTGGCCCTCTGGTAGGTGATGTCGCGCAGCTCCTGATCGGCCCCCGGAATCTCGGGCGGAAACATGCCCTTTTTGAGCGGCACCACCTGCTCGCACCAGTTCGCCACCAGGTTGGTGTTTGTCACCACCACTTCAAAGGCCTTTTCCTCACCCAGATAGGAAAACTCCTCGAGCATCTCCTGCGTGGTGCGATAGTAGAGCGGCAGGGGGCGGTCGGCGTCTTCAAAGCCCTGTGAGGCCAGCAGGATGGAGCGAAAGATCTCCTCTTCCGGGTCGAGAAAGTGTGCGTCGCAGGTGGCGCAGACGGGGATGCCAAGCTCCTCGCCAAGCGAGACCACCGTGCGGTTGAACTCCTTGAGCTGTTCTTCATTTTTAGCGGCGCCCTTTCCGATGAGAAAGCGGTT
>CABRXB010000336.1 GCA_902474785.1 uncultured Eubacteriales bacterium
TGGCAGCGTGGTGGTAGCATGGCAGCGTGGCGGTAGCATGGCAGCGTGGCGGTAGCATGGCAGCACGGCGGTAGCAGGGCAGCAGCTGTCTCCTGGTGTGATATAATTCCAATTTCGTGGCCCAGCGAAGAGTTGGCTTGGCGCAACCCTTTTTGGGCGCTTGTGATTTGATGTGATGCGGGGAAAATTTTTCGGGGACGTGATCTGCATAAAGGCATGCATGCGCCGTTTTTGCTGCTTAAAAACAGCCTGAGGCGACAGATGCGTCTCAATGGCGGCGCACCACTGGCACGGATAACGTGGGTGTGGGTTGTATTTTCAACCGCAAAAGAGTATTAAATGCGATTCATTCTTGTTTGCAGTCGGCACCCGCGCGCGTCGAGTAGTTCGAACAGAGGAACAGGCTACAAGGCGCTTGACATAAATCGCATTCTCTTTTGCAAAGGCCCGATCGACGACAGCCCGAGAGGAGACGGCCTGGGGGAGATCCCAGATACACCGCAGCGCATGCGCCTGGGAAAAAACAGGCGCCTGTGCACCGAGAGCGACAAAAACTTTCGCTGGCGGTTTACGCGCTGCACGACCCCTTTCCACGCAAAAAAGGGCGGACGAGGCGTTTGGCCCGTCCGCCCTTTGCATATCGATGTAAAGCAAATTCGCGTCTTTTTACCGTTTCATCTCATAGGCCATGTCCCAGAACATGGCCTCATAGCGGCTGCAATTGACAAACACCTCGCAAAGCCGCTGCATGTGCGCTTCCGACAGGTCGGCGCAGACGCGCTCCACAAAAGCGAAGATGCGCTGATTGCCGGCTGCATAGCCCTCCGAAGCGTAGCCGCGCACCCACTCGCCAAAGAGCGGGTGGTCAAGGCTCTCGGGCCAACGCTCCACAATGCCCTTTGCGATGACCTCGTAGCTCCACGCACAGGACAAAATGGCGGCCAGCACCTCGGGCGCGCCGCCCATCTGCCCCTGGGCCAGCATGTAGGCGGTGTAAGAGGCGTTGTCGAGCGCCATGGGGGTGGCTTCAATCTCCTGCTCGGTGATGCCAAGGCGCGCCATATAGCTCTTGTGAATGGCCATCTCCTCATTTAAAATCACATGGATCGAGGTGGCGAAGCTGCGCATGATCTCCTCGTCGTCAGCGGCCTTGGTGATGCCGGTGGCAAACACCTTCACATAGTCGAGCAGATAGCGATAATCCTGAATCATGTAGTAGCGAAACTTTGCCGGATCCAGTGTGCCTGCTCCAAGCTCGGTGATAAAGGGGTGGTTGTGATACCCCTCCCAAATGTCGCGCACGCTTTCATACAGTCTGTCGCAAACCGTCATAGTCTGTCCCTCCCATATTGTTGTCTGCAAAGTACGCCCACATGTCCGGCGCGGCGGGGAATCGCGGCCGTTTCAGCCGGGGCCCCGCGTGTGGACGGCATTATCGGCATTATACCCTGCCTGGGCAGGCTGCGTCAACTCCCGGCGATACGCTGCAGACATAGCGGCTTGTCAATCGAAGGACTTCGAAACGGGACGGTCCTGTAACACCTGGTTGATGTCGAGATCCAGAACGTCGCAAAAACAGGCCAGTTCATAATCGGTGACAATGCGCTTGTTGTTTTCCACCCGGCTGATCATCTGCTGGTCGATGTTGATGTTTTTCACCTGCATTTTTGCGGCGAGCGCCGCCTGTGAGTAGCCCAGGCGAAGGCGGGCCTCCCTGATGTGGCGGTGGCAGATGTTTTTGTTGTCAAAATACTCCAGTTTTTTCATGTCCTTGCTCCTTGCGGGCACACAAAACAAACCCATTTTTGAAAACAATACCATGAAAAACAACTCGAATTCAGTCGAATGAAGTTATACCGAACGGAAAATTCACAATTTTTGGGGGAAAAGAGGTTGCGGCGTTCTTGCAAAGAGCGCAACGCCGCTGCGACAGAGCGCGCAGCCGTCTTGCGAAAAGAGGAGTC
>CABRXB010000337.1 GCA_902474785.1 uncultured Eubacteriales bacterium
TTTGTCAAACGGCGCTTTGCCGGGGCGGGGCAGGCCGGGTGCGATGCATGCGGCCTTGGGTTACGCGTAAAAAATGGCTATGCTGTAGTCGAAACGGCAAATCAGATATCCGCTTCTACAAAATGAACGGTCGAATTGTTCCGTATTCTTTGAAAACCCTGCTTTCGGCCCAGTCAAGGTTCAATTGATACATTCGGAACGTCACTAAAATATCTTTTGGCTGCCAACGTTCTTCATACGAATATTGATAGTTCATTCCCAACCGTTTCATCACTTTTCCACTTCGCGGATTGTTGACGTCGTGGGTGGCTGTGATATAGGGCATAAGATCTTTTCTCAGTTGCTCGACAACTGCCTTGCCCGCTTCTGTGACAATCCCTCTATGCCAAAATTCTTTGCAAAGCCCATAGCCGAAATCGTGGCTATCATTGACGCAAACGTTGACATACCCGATCGGCCAATCGGATTGCTTAAAACAAATTGCATGGTGATATGCGCATTCCAAAGCGTACTTTTCTGCAAACTGCCGATCATAAAACCGCCTTGCATTCTCCAGTGTTTTTAGGGGAAACCAGGGCAAAAACCGACTGACTTCTTTGTCGCTGAAAATTTTATATATGGCTTGCAGATCGTTGTAACATGTCAGTATCATAAAAACCAAGCTTTTTTCAAGGCCGTTTGGGGAAAGCTGCGCGATTCCTTGCGGCAACAATTGTCAGAAAGGAGCTGCAACAATCGCGCCTTGCATCGCTGCCGTTCATATGGTATACTAAAAAAAGTTCGCACGCAAAGGTGCGCGAAACGAGCAAAAGGAGGTACTTATCTCGATGAAAAAGCACCCCATTGCCACGATTGAAATGGCCACAGGCAACAAGATTGTCATAGAGCTCTACCCGGAGCAGGCGCCCAACACCTGCGCCAGCTTTATCTGGCTGGCAAGCCGCGGCCGCTACGACAACAAGACGGTCGACCGCATTGTGCCTGGCTTTGTCATTCAGCCGAGCTACTCCGAGTTTGACCATGAGGAGTGTCAATATGAGATCGACGGGGAGTTTTTGAGCAACGGCTTTCCCAACCACCTCAAAAACGACGTCGGCTGCGTCGCCATGGGCGGCGACGGCAAGACAAAAGCCTCGGGTTGCGAATTTTACTTTACGCTGGCCTACCACGAGCGTCTGGATGGGAACTACCCCGTGTTTGGAAAGGTGATCGAGGGGTGGGAGGAGGTGGTGCGCATGGAGCATGTGGAGCTTGTCAATGTGCCCTGTTCGCACCCCGGCGTAGAGATCAACCGGCCTGTGACGCCTGAGACCATGGTGCGCGTCCGGGTTGAGACCTTTGGGGAGACATATCCCGAACCCGTGCGCCTTCCCAAGTAGAAAAAAGTTCAGTAAACGTAGAAAAAGGATGATGTTCCAAATGATGCAACGAAAGAATGTGCTGCTTTGCGGCGTTTTGCTGCTGCTGGCCGTGATGCTGGCTTTTGCCGGCTGTTCCAAAAAGGACGACGAGGGCGCCGAGAGCGCCGCGTGCAAGAGCTTGGATGAACTCAGCGAGAAGGTGGGCTATTCGGTCAACACGCCCATGTATCTGCCCGGGAAAGGCTATGAGCAGAGCTACCGCGCGCTCGAAGACAATGTGGCGCAGATCGTCTATCAAAGCGACGAGCAGACCATCACCTTCACCATGGCAAAGCAGGACATGGATCTGCTTGGCGACCTGAGCGACTACCCAGAGGAGTTTGAGAGCACGTGTAAGGGCTTTGTCGTGCCACTGGCGGGCAAGGACGGTGTGGCCTACGCCGCGCAGTGGAGCGAAAACGACAAGACCTTCGCGCTGCGCTTTGAGGTGGGCATCACCCCCGAGCTTTTTGACGAGGTGATCAAGGGCGTATAATTGCGGCGCTTTTTACATCCACTCTGACTTTTGACGGCAGCTAGACGCTGCCGTCTTTTTTTGA
>CABRXB010000338.1 GCA_902474785.1 uncultured Eubacteriales bacterium
AAAAAAGGGATCGGAGCTTTGACTCACGCAAAGTTATGGGCGCCTTAACGAGCTTTTTTCAGTTGCATTGCGGCAAGGGGCATGCAGTAAATATGCTCATCGAGCTCAAAACCATGCGCAAACCTTGTGGCGACTGTCGCCGGTTGCAGCATGTCAGCTCAGTTTCCGCTGCCTTGTCCGTTTTTCTCTTTCACATAGACTGCAACGCAGAGAGCAGCAGCCAGCAAAATCAAAATGATCGGCATTGTGACGCCGGGGAAAAGCCTCCACAGAAAGTCGTTTTGCCAGGAGAACTGGCGGAGAAGCATCATGACGGCAAGCGCAGTCAGACAAATGGCCAGACATTTGAAAAAAATGGTTTTGCCTTTTCCCCAGCCGTTGCCCTGCCCTTGTATTGCCGGCCTGTTTGCAAAGTCTTCAGTGCACAAAAGTTCTTCGACAGACAGGTTGAACAGCTTGCCCAGGGCGATGAGCTTGTCGACCTCCGGCAGCGCCTGGCCCGACTCCCATTTTGAAACGGACTGTCTCGTCACGTTGAGCTGTTCTGCAAGTTGTTCCTGCGTGAGATTTTGCGCTCTTCTCAACTGCAACAATTTTTCTGAAAATTCCATATGAGCACCTCCTGCCCTCATCGTATCAAAACAAGCGGTTGCAAACCATCCCTTGGGCTGTCTTTTTGCGCAACTGCAGGTTGCAAAGCAGTGATTTTTGAAAAATCGCCATAATTATCGAGGGCAACAGCCGATTTATTTGACAAATCAACGATTTGAAGAATACGCGCCGGAGAAGCGCAGGGTTTCCTGCTGAAATGCAGGGGCAGAACCCTGTCAGCAGACGCCGGGCTCCAAAATGGTGAAACTTCCGGCATCACAGTCAATGCGAGCCGCAGCGCCATAGGGCAGGGTGACCATGGGCTCATTGTGGCCAAAGGAGGCGTTGCAAAGCACGGGAAAATCAAACAGACCGTTTTCAGCAAGCACCTTGGTGATGGCCGCGTGATATTCTTTGACAAAGGTCTCCTGATAGGGTTTTGCAAACAGCATGCCGCGCGCTTTTTGTAAAACGCCCATGGCCGCATAGTTGCGCAGCGCATACAAAAGCTGCTGCGGATCAGGCGTGTCCTCGGATGTCTCAAAAAACAAAATGGCGTCTTCAAACTCGTGCAGCGGCGGCCAGAGCGAGGTGCCTTTGGCCATTTCCAGCACCTCCATGCAGCCGCCCCAGAGCCGACCGGTGACGACGCCCCGCCCCCAGAGCACCTCATACGAAGCGTTTGGGATCAGCTTTTTTTGCGTGGTTTGATAACGCTCTTCCCACGCAATGCGCTCTCCCGTCCAGGTGAGGGAGCAGGGGACAGGGCCGATGGGCGCATCGTCAAACAGCACCCTTTTCACAAAGTCGAGCGTGAAGTCAAACATCTGCACATTTTCTGCGAATTCAGCCAAAACAGAAGGCCCGTAAAAACTCGACAGACCCGCCTTTGCACACATGAGGTGGGGGATGGTGGTGTCGGAATAGCCCAAAAAAATCTTGGGGTTTTTGGAGATGATGTCAAAGTCGATGTAGGGCAGCAGCCGTATGCTGTCGTCGCCGCCAATGCAGGAAAAGGCAAGCACATGGCCCTTGATGCTCGGGTCTGCAAAAGCCTGCATCAGATCCTGTGCCCGCGCCTCGGGGTGACGATAGAGTACGTCTGACCCCTTGAGGGTGTTTGGCATCTCCATGACATGAAGGCCAAGTAACTGCCTGAGGCGGCGTTTGCCAAGCTTGTAGCGCCAGAGCAGTTCGCTGTCTCCTGCGCCGCCCCAGGAGAGGCTTACGGTGGCAACGGTGTCGCCCGCTCGCAAACGCGGAGGTTTGATGAGTTGTTTCATGGTTTGATTCACCTCCGTCAAAAATTTGGGAATGGGTTTTCCTCATCATATCGAACATTCAAAGAGACTGCAAGGGCGCG
>CABRXB010000339.1 GCA_902474785.1 uncultured Eubacteriales bacterium
CCGCCTCGACAGGTCGCCATCGGAGCAGGTTCGCCGCATCTTGTCCGCCTGGAAAGCGGCGCCAGAGCTTTTGCCGGCAGAGAACAGAGACCGTTGCGCGACAGCACAGAGATCGCCGCCCTGTCTTCGCCCCGCCGCATCATCTCGTTGTGGCATCAGGTGTGCAAACAGAGGCTCTCATAAGAAAAGGCAAGGAACCTGCACTGGTGCGTGTAACGTCAGCCCTCGCGGAGTTCGAGCAGGAAGCGGCGGGCGGCGGCGGGCAGCGGAACGTCCTTCAAAAAGGCCACGCCCACAGCGCGCGCGGGAAGGGCAGGCTGCACGTCGAGCTCCACCAGGCGTCCCTCTCTCAGCCGCTCGGCCGCGAACTCGCGCACCACACAGGAGACGCCAAGGCCCGTTTCGGCAAAGTCCATGAGCAAATCGTGCGAGCCAAGCTCGATTTCGGGAGAGAGCGGCACGCCAAGGTCGATCAGCGCCTCGTCGACCAGGCGGCGCGAATTGGACTGACGCTCGAGCATGATGAGCCGCATCGTCTGCAAGCTGGAAAGCGGCAGGGGGGAGGGCAAAAGCGCGTTGCCCGGGCCGCAGACAAAGATGTCGTGCACCGGCAGACAGGGCTGCACCGTGAGATCGGCGCTCTCATAGGGCAGGCTGATGAGCGCCAGGTCGACGGTGCCCTGCCGCAGATAGTCGAGCAGCTCCCCCGTTGTGCCGTTGCGCACAGAGAGCGATAGGTCGGGAAACTGCCGGGAAAAGCGCGCAAGCCGCGGCAGCAGGTAGTGGCGCGTGGCGGTGTCGCCGGCGCCCACGCGCAGGGCGCCCGACTCCAATCGGTGCAGCTTTTCCAGCTTGCGTCTCCCCTGTTCAAGCGTGGCAAGCGCAGCCTTTGCATGCTCAAAGAGCAGCGCGCCCTCCGGCGTCAGCGTGACACCGCGCACGCTGCGTAAGAAAAGCGTGGCCTCCAGTTGGCGCTCAAGCTGCAAAATGGCCTGGCTGACAGCCGGCTGCGACAGATAGAGCATGCGCGCCGCCGCCGAAAAACTGCCCTCCTGCGCGACCTTGACAAACACGCGGTAGAGGTCGAGTGTGACACCTTCCAAAACGACGCCTCCCATCAGATATAAGTTGCACTTATGATTCAAGAAGAAAAAAGAGTATTTACTTATATTATGCACCGTGATACAATCAATCTGCAAGAGCTTTTTCTCAAAAAGACAAGAAAATAAACACTTCTATTTTGGAAAATGAGGGGAACTGTTATGGAACGAGCCGTGGGAACCGTCGTCCGGGGCGTGCGCGCCCCCATCATTCGGGAGGGAGACGATCTGGCCGCCATTGTCACAAAGTCGGTGCTCGACTGCGCCGCCGCCGAGGGCGCTGCCTTTCGCGATCGCGACGTGGTGTCGGTCACAGAGGCCATTGTCGCGCGTGCGCAGGGCAACTATGCCACGCCCGACGACATTGCGGCGGATGTGAGGGCCAAGTTTGGCGATCACACCGTGGGAGTGGTCTTTCCCATTCTCAGCCGCAACCGCTTTGCCGTCTGTCTCAAGGGCATCGCGCGCGGCGTCAAGAAAATGGTGCTGCTGCTCAGCTATCCCAGCGACGAGGTGGGCAACCATCTGATTGATCCAGACCTGCTCGACGAGGCGGGGATCAACCCCTGGAGCGATGTGCTCACCGAGGCGCGTTATCGCGAGCTCTTCGGCGAGACGCCGCACTTTTTCACGGGCATCGACTATGTGTCCTACTATCGCGAGCTCATCCAAAACGAGGGCTGCGACCTGGAGATCATTTTCGCCAACGACCCCAAGGAGATTTTAAAGCACACGGGCTATGTGCTGACCTGCGATATTCACTCCCGCGCGCGCACCAAGCGCCGGTTGACGCAGGCGGGCGCCAAGCTGGTCCTGGGGCTCGACGGGATTTTGACCG
>CABRXB010000340.1 GCA_902474785.1 uncultured Eubacteriales bacterium
AACCCTTGTGAACGAGCGCCGAAAGGCCGCCGATCAGATCGACCCCAAGCTGGGTGGCCGCCCGCTCAAGTGTGAGCGCATATTGCACCGGATCGCCGCCAGAGGCGCCGACCAGCATGGCAATGGGCGTGACCGAGATGCGCTTGTTGATGATGGGCACGCCGTATTTCTTTTCAAGCGCGCGCCCGACCTCCACAAGCCGGCCGGCGCAACGGGTGATCTTATCGTAAACTTTGGAGCAGGAACGGTCGATGTCGCTGTCCATACAGTCAAAAAGAGAGATGCCCATGGTGATGGTGCGCACATCGAGGTTTTCCTGCTGGATCATCTGAATGGTTTCGAGGATATCACTGGTGTTGAGCATGATGCGCCTCCTCTTGCGTCAAATGCGGTGCATGGAATTGAAGATGTCTTCGTGCATGACATGGACTGCCAGACCTTCCCGCTGCCCCACGAGCGTCATGCGCTCCTGGAATTCGGACAGGGGACAGGTGAGGTCGGTGATGTCAACAAGCATGATCATGGCAAACATCTCCTGCAAAACCGACTGCGTGACCTCGATGATGTTTCCGCGAACACTGGCGCACTCGGCGCTGACCTTGGCCAAAATGCCGACGGTGTCGCGCCCAAGCACGGTGAGAATGGCCTTCATGGGGGAAGTACCTCCTTTTTGATCAAAGGCGCGTGGCTTTCGCCAAAAGCGCCTGACATGATAACAAATATTCTATCATCTCAAGGGCAACAGCGCAAGGAAAAATAAACAAGGGGCGAAGCAAACGTGCAAAGAGCCGTGCGGCACCGGCTGCAACAGGGATTGAGAACTTCGCAAAAGTCACGCTGTTTTCCAAGGCAAAGCGATTTGACGAGTGAAAACGCAAAAAAAGGCCCCGCGCTCAAAGCGCGGGGCAGTGCAAAATAAAGCAGTGCAGTTTGGGCATTTGAAGGGAGTAAACAACAAGGTCACTATACCATGAATTCCAAATAATGTCAACCCCTGATCGCGGACAAGTTATCCTTATTTTGGAAATTTTTTTGCCGGGAACGGCCGTCGCGGGGTTAATGGCGGCGGCTTGGAAAAATAAAAAGCGGCCCTTTTTGGAATCAGCTTACTGTGCAGTTGAAATTCAGAAGCGGCCCCCCATTTTTCACGGGTGCGACGGCGCGGGGGGAAGAAACTCTACCTGAGTTTGGTCAACCGACGCTGCTTGCAGGGACAGCCAGCCGACCATGAGGGCGACCCTGATTCTGTTGCCAAACCTTGCCTCACTGTGAAATGCTGCGCCTTTGGACAATGCTGTCTGCGATACAGGCTTGCACCCTGGGCGAGTGAAAAGCAGGTTGCCTTGGGGGGAAAAGTGGACATAATCATATTTTCATTTCTCCCACCCGCCAAATGATCCTCTTGTTTTTCGTCTTACAGCTTGGGCGATATCGCCAAAGTTTCATTGCAACCCTTTTGAAAAAGGGAGAGCCATGGTACGTCTTGACAAAAGGGAATGCTTGGAATAAGATAAACTTGTATGTGCAAACTGTTTATAACAGGCTTTACGGTTGTAAAGACGGGCGGTGCGCCCGTTTTTCCGCCGCAACAATGCAACACGACTCAAGGAGGAAGAAAAATATCATGAGCGAATGCACCCACGATTGTTCCACCTGTTCATCCGATTGCGGCCAGGCTCCTCAGACCGCCGCACCCGAGGGATGCACGCACGATTGCTCCACCTGTACGCAAAATTGCGACAGCAGGGAGACCTCTCCCGCCGATTTCCGCAAGAAGCCGCATGAGATGAGCAGCATCAAAAAAGTCATCGGCGTCATCAGCGGAAAGGGCGGCGTCGGCAAATCACTGGTCACGTCGATGCTGGCCGTTGAAATGAACCGTCTGGGCTACCACACGGCCATTCTCGACGCCGACATCACAGGCCCCTCCATCCC
>CABRXB010000341.1 GCA_902474785.1 uncultured Eubacteriales bacterium
CCACGCGGCCGGCGCCCATGCCGTCGGACAGCGCCACCACCAGTTTCATATCGTCGGTGCGAAAGTCGCGCACAGCGTCGCCCACCAGCCGCTCTCCCGGCGCGGGGGAGAGGTGTCGCTCGATCGACGTGGAGAACACCGGGGCCTCGCTGAGCACAAAATGCCAGCGGTTTTCGCCGCGCCACACCGAGGGCTCGGCCAGTGCCACGCCCCGTCCGCGCGTGACGGCCTCGGTCAGCCGCACAAGCGGGGGACGGCTCTCGGCCTCTCCCACCACGCGCAGCCTGCCCTGTTTGCCGACGCCCGCGCGAAGCTGTAGCTTGGGCTGGGCGGCCGTTTCAATCAGCAGCTCTTCGAGGGCGGCGTCGGGCGTCAGATCGTCGCCGTCGCCCAGGTCGTCGAGCACCAGAGAAAAGCACTTGACCTGCTCTTGCAGCAGCGCGGGCGCCCCTTGCAGGCTCTCTCGGAAGCAGCGCGTCTCGGCCAACGCCTCAGCCTCGCGGTTGACCTGATCGACAAAGCTGTCCCGCTTGTCGCAGCGTTCCACAAAGGGGGCGGGCAGCCTGTCGTCGCGCAGCCGGCCGTCGCGCGAGAGGGTGGTGGCCATGGTTTGCAGCGCGTCTTCCATGGTCATGGCGTCGGTATCCCAGCAGCGCAGCGCGTGTTCACAGTGGCGGCACAGGCCGTCCACAGCCTGCGTCAGCGCGGCGGCGGGGGAGGGGTGGGGCCGCCCCGTCGCCAGACGGTTTGAGAGCTCGCGCAGCGTGGCGGCAGTGCGCTCCACACGCCCCTGCAGATCGGGCACGGGGGCGGCCGGCGCCTCGCGAGGGACATACCGCCTGCGCACCACCATGGCGGCCGCGGCGCCCATGGCGCACAGCGCGCCGCCCTGCCCCGTGCCGCCAAAGAGAAGCGAGGTCAGCGCATATCCGCACAGCACCGCCGCGGCGATGGCGGCGTCGGCCTCGAGGTCGCTGGGCCGCCCTCTTTGCCGCAGTTGGAAAAGGCCCTGAAAGGCCCAGGAAAACAGAAAAGCGAGCGCCGCTGCGAGCGGGGCTTCCACGAGAAAGAGCAGGTTGCCGCTGCCGGCGAGCTCCATGGCCACGCCCGTTGACAGGGTGACGGTGGCGGCGAGCAGCGGTTCATACCAGCGGTAGTCGGCAAAGCTGTAGCGTTTGCCAAAGAGCAGGCGCACGCCGGCCAGCACGCAGCAGGCGGCGGCATAACGCAAGGCGGCGGTACCCCCCTGCAAAAGCAGCGCCAGCAGCACGCCCAGCGCGGTGGCCGGCAGGACGGAAAGCGGGGCCGCCGCTACCGCCGCCACCCCTGTGGGCAGCAGCAGGGAGCCCACGGAGCACACGGCCATCACGCCGCCCCACAGCGCCGCAGCGCCCATGCGCGCCACGGCGTTGGCCGCTCCAGCCCTTGTGTAAAGTTGACTGCGTTCCATGCTGTCATTCCTCCAAAAAATGGCGCGCGACCCAAAGGCGCTCCGCGCGCACGGATGATAAAAAGGGAAAGGGACTTGTCCTTTTTCCAAGAAGCCAAAAAAAGGCGGCAATTCCCCATGGTTATACCACTTGCCCAATGGGAAAAGAAGTCGGGAAATGGAAGAGACTGGAAATTTTAGATTTTCTTTAAAAAATTTCGGACAACCCATTGACTTTTCTGAAAAAATCCGCTATGCTAAAATAGCAAAATATGGCGGCATAGCTCAGTTGGCTAGAGCATTCGGTTCATACCCGAAGTGTCGTAGGTTCAAGTCCTACTGCCGCTACCAAAGCCCCCAAATTGGGGGCTTTTTACGGCCCGTTGGTCAAGCGGTTAAGACACGGCCCTTTCACGGCTGAGACAGGGGTTCGATTCCCCTACGGGTCACCAGACAAAGCCCTGCAACAGTGTTGTTGCAGGGCTTTTTTGTGTTTTGCCAAGGC
>CABRXB010000342.1 GCA_902474785.1 uncultured Eubacteriales bacterium
TCGTGCCGCCTTACGACGCCACCGTCATCCGCCGCATGAAGGAAAACCACATGCCCATCATCGGCAAAACCAATCTCGATGAATTTGCCATGGGCTCCTCTTGTGAAAACTCGGCCTTTCAAAAGACGAAAAACCCCTACGACTTAACCCGCGTGCCGGGCGGCTCGTCGGGCGGCTCGGCCGCTGCGGTGGCCAGCGCACAGGCGCCCTTTTCCGTTGGCAGCGACACGGGCGGCTCCATCCGTCAGCCGGCCTGTATCACGGGCATCGTGGGGCTCAAACCCTCCTATGGCGCGGTTTCTCGCTATGGACTCATCGCCTTTGGCTCCTCGCTCGACCAGGTTGGCCCCATGGCGCGCTGCGTGAAGGACAATGCCATGCTCTTTGACGCGCTGGCCGGTCCCGACGAGATGGACGCCACCAGCGCGCGCATCTCCCGCACGCCCATCGCGCCAAACCTCAAAGTGGATGTCAAGGGGATGCGCATCGGCCTGCCGCGCGAATTCTTTGGCGAGGGCATCGACCCCAAGGTGCGTGCCTGCATCATGAACGCCGCAGAGGAGTACCGCCGCATGGGGGCGCAGCTTGTCGAGGTCGACCTTCCCTTTGCGGAGTATGCCCTGCCGACCTACTACATCGTGTCGTCGGCCGAGGCATCCTCCAATCTGGCGCGGTTTGACGGCGTAAAATACGGTTATCGTGCCGAGCAATACGACGGGCTGGTGGATCTCTACTTCAAGAGCAGAAGCGAGGGCTTTGGCCCCGAGGTGCGCCGCCGCATCATGCTTGGCACCTATGTGCTGGCCTCGGGCTACTACGACGCTTACTACAAGCGCGCGCAGCTCATGCGCGTCAAGCTCAAGCAGGTCTACAACGAGGCTTTTTCGCATTGCGACGTGCTGCTGACCCCGGCCTCTCCCACTGTGGCGTTTCACCTGGGCGAAAAGGAGAGCGACCCGCTGGCCATGTATCTGTCCGATATCTGCACCGTGAGCATCAACATGGTGGAGCTGCCCGCGCTGGTGGTGCCCTGCGGCACGGTTGAGGGGCTTCCCATGGGCATGCAGCTCATCGGCAGAAAGTTCTCGGAAGAGCTGCTCTACAATGTGGCCTACTCCTTTGAGCAGACCACCGGCCTGGGCTGGACATGCCCCAAACTGTGAGGAGGGGGACAACCATGAAATATGAAGCTGTCATCGGCATCGAGATGCACGCCGAACTCAATACAAAGACCAAGATCTTCTGCGGCTGTAAGACCGACTACGGCGCACAGGTCAACACCCAGTGTTGCCCCATCTGCATCGGTCTGCCCGGCACGCTGCCCACCCTCAACAGACGTGTGGTGGAATACGCTGTGCGCATGGGGCTGGCCTGCGGCTGCACCATCAACAAGGAGACCAAGCACGACCGCAAAAACTATTTTTATCCCGATCTGCCCAAAGCCTACCAGATCAGTCAGTATGACATCCCGCTGTGTGAAAACGGGGAGATTTCCTTTTATGTGGGCGACGAAAAAAAGACGGTTCGCATTCTTCGCATCCACATCGAGGAGGACGCCGGTAAGCTGCTGCACGACAATCGCTTTTCCGGCACGCTGGTGGACTTCAACCGCTGCGGCGTGCCGCTCATCGAGATTGTCAGCCAACCCGACATGCGCTCTCCGGAAGAGGCCAGAGCCTACCTCGAGGCGCTCAAGTCGGTGCTTGAGTGCCTGGGGATCTGCAACTGCCGCATGCAGGAGGGCAACATCCGCTGCGATGTCAACGTCTCCATTCGACCCGCCGGGAGCGAGGCGTTGGGCAATCGTGTGGAGATGAAAAATGTCAACACCTTCTCGGGCGCGGTGCGCGGCATCGAGTATGAGATCAAACGCCAGATTGAGGTGGTCGAGGCCGGCGGCCACATCGAGCAGGAGACCCGCCGCTGGGACGA
>CABRXB010000343.1 GCA_902474785.1 uncultured Eubacteriales bacterium
AGCGCGCCGACGAAGTGGCAGCCGCGCTGACAGACTGTGGGCTTGTCATTGAGGTGCGCGGCGAGCAGGAGGACTGGGTCGTGCTGCGCTGCAGCAAACCTCTGTGATGAAACACATGTAAAACTGTTTGAGCATGAGTTGAAATAGAAAAAGGGGCTGCTCCACAGCCGGAGGCTGCCATCGCACGGCGGGAAAAGGCGCATGCGTTCACAAGTGAATTTGCAGTTGAACGCGTGGAGGCAGCGCCGCGGCCTTTTGCAAATTGCCGTCTCATGCCCAAAGCGGACTTGTAAAAGACACAAAATCTTGGTATACTAAAAAGCGTCCGTGCCACAAAGAGGCGCGCATGGCAAATCGCGTTGAAAGTGGTGGATTCTATGCCCTGGTTTTTTGTGTCCCCCGAATTGGCACAGCAAGATGCGCTGACCCTGACAGGGGAGGACGCGCGGCACATTACCTCCTCCTTGCGCATGCAGGTGGGGGAGAGTCTCACGCTGTGCGACGGCGCTGGAACCAACCTGCTCTGTCGCATTGAATCGCTGGAGAAGACGGCGGTGGGCCTGCGGGTGATCAAACGCGAGCCAAACAGCAGCGAATCCTCCTGCGCCATCACACTGTTTCAGTGCCTGCCAAAGGGCGACAAGATGGACGGCATCATCCAAAAATCAGTGGAGCTCGGGGCGTCGCGCATCGTGCCGGTGCTCTCCTCCCGCTGCATTTCAAGGCCCGACGGCGCTTCGTTTGACAAAAAGCGGCGGCGCTGGCAGCAGATCGCTGTCGAAGCCGCCAAGCAGTCGCGCAGAGGCGCGCTGCCCGAGGTGGCGGCGCTGCACGCTTGGGATGAGGCGATTGAGGCCATGGCCGCCATGCAGCATGCTCTGCTGCTCTATGAAGAGCAGATCAACAGTTCGCTGTCGCAGGCGCCAAAGGCCGCCTTTGAAATCGGCCTGATGGTGGGCCCCGAAGGGGGAATCTCCCCTGAAGAGGCCGCGCAGTGCAAGGCGGCAGGAATTTTATGCGTGGGGCTTGGCCCCCGTATCCTACGCACCGAAACGGCAGGCCCCGCTGCCATTGCAGTGCTGCAATACCTCACGGGAAATTTAGAGTAACAAATGCAAAGGCGCATCGCGTGCTTTGCCTGCGGGAGCGGAGCGCCTTTGGTAGGAGTTGGAATAATTTGAACACCAAAAACAATGCCAAGACAAAGCTGCCCGAGGATGTGGCGGCCAATCGGCTTTCGCTTTTTGTCACACTCTCCTTTGTCGCCGTGATCGGGCTGGTCTTTTTGTATCGCGCGGTGGACAGCGTACAATATCTCTCCTTTTTCAGCCGCAGCGTTACAGTGTTGATCTGGGTCAGCGCGGCGCTTGTGGCGCTCTCTGTGTGGCGCATGGCCGCGTCAAGGGGAAAGGATGTCTCAGAGATGGTATTGACCCCGGGCACGGGGCTGTTTTTGAGCGTTGTCGCGCTGCTCTCGGGCCTGTTTTTGAGGCTGTTTTACAACGACGCCATCAAGCTGCTCTACATGCTCATCCCCGGCCTTTGCGTGGTCTATCTCATCAAGCTGATCTATGGCAACGGGTTTTACCCGGTGTCGGGCTTTTTGCTTGCGTCTGCCACGGCGCTCTATGTCTTTGACCGGTTTTTGCTGTGGGGCGTCTTTGAAACCTGGCGCACCGCCTTTGGTCTGTTGCTGGTGCTTTTCGGAATTGTCTTTGTGGCGCTGTGTTTGCGCTGCAAGAAAAACGATGGCGCGCTGCGCCTTGCAGGGCGTAACATCGCGCTGTTTAAAAAGACGGACAGCTATATCCCCGCATATCTGTCAAGCCTTGCGGTGCTGGCTGTGGGCGGCGTTTTCGTCAAATCCCCCTCCCATGCGATGTTCTATGGGCTCATGGGGCTGGGCGCGCTGGCAGTTGTCCTTGCCATG
>CABRXB010000344.1 GCA_902474785.1 uncultured Eubacteriales bacterium
CGTGCTGACGCCTCCCTGCCGCGTGGGGAAACCGGCGGCAAGGTCGGGGACGCGCAAAAAGTCCGGCGTGGTCAGATAGGGGACGCCGCCTTTGACGACGGTGATCTTTTCGTATTTCATATATATTCCTCCGTGCAGGTGGCAAGTGGGCAGAGGCTGGCTTTTGGAACGGCCGCCGGACAGTTGCCGCAGCGGATGCGGCAGGCGGGGCATCTTTGGGGTTTCAAGGCGGGGATGTGCGACAAAACTGACTGCGGGGCGCGTTGTTTGAGCAACTTCATGCAGCAAAGAGGGGGGAGCGCGAACAGACAAGAAAGTTCAGAGCAAGTTTGCGCAGCTTAGGTAAGGGGCAATTGGGTGAAATTGTGCAATTTTGGTGGGTTCTACGATCTTGGGCAAAGCTGGTGTAAAGCCAAAAGAGCCAGATAACGCTGCCGCAAGAGAAAAACACACGAGCGGGCTTAGGTATGGGTCGCAGTCCGGAAAAGGCGGCAACTGCCGACGCAGGTGCGAAGGGCGGCCTGCCGCGCTTGCGCAAAGCTGTTCTGGGGTGACCTGAAGCAGAGAGGACAAACGCAGACGGGGGCAGATGTGCCATGCGTGCAGGCCGTGCGAAAAAAAGCGAGCGGGCCAATCGAGGGGGGCTGACACGTACCAGACCAACCGCATGCCCTGCGCTTGGCTTCAAATGCAGTCCAAACGCTGGTATGAAGAAGGGCTGGCGAAGCAGACAGTGAAATCCAAAACGACGCTGCGGCGCCAGACAGACAAGACGGCCCTCTTTTAAGCGGGCAGCCGATCTGGGAGCTGGCCTGGCAGGGCAAACGCGGTGCAACAGGCCAGCGCGAGCAGAACATTCTTGTTTGCATTCTTTACCATATGCAAAAAATGCGGCGCATAAGACGCGACCAGCTACAACAAAAGCTCATTTTAACCGGATGCGCTCAATGGCGTGCGCGCGCCCGCGCTCGTCGACATCGACCAGAGCGCCGCACAGCTCCACCTCGCCCTTGCCCGGCTGAAGCCGCACGGGAATACCGGTGAGAAAACGTTCGATCACCTCGTCCTTGCCCATGCCCAGGATGGAGTCGACAGGGCCCGTCATGCCAAGGTCGGTGATGGTGGCGGTACCCGCGTCAGACACCGCTTCGTCGGCCGTCTGCACATGGGTGTGGGTGCCAACCACCGCCGTGACCCGCCCATCGAGGTAGGCGCAAAGCGCCAGCTTTTCACTGGTGGTCTCGGCGTGGAAATCCACCACGCGAATGGCGACGTCGGGGTCTTTTTCCAGAAGACGGTCGGCCGTGCGGAAAGGGCAGTCGACGCTGGCGAGAAACGAGCGGCCAATCAGGTTGATGACCGCCACCCGGCCAAAGGGGGTGGCGTAGACGCCGTATCCCACGCCCGGCGCCTGCGGATAATTGTGGGGGCGCAGCAGCGCCGAATCCTCGTCGAGCAGTGCGCGCAGCTCCCAACGGTTGAAGACGTGGTTGCCGGTTGTGATGACGTCGACGCCGGCGTTTTTGAGCCGTTTTGCGTCGGCCGGCAGCAGGCCGTTGCCAACCGAGGCGTTTTCGCCGTTGGCCACGACAAAATCTGCGCCGAGCAGCTTGCGCACGCCCCACAGCCGCTGTTCCAAAAAAGTGCAGCCTGCGGCGCCTACGACGTCGCCGAGAAATAAAATTTTCATCAGGGGGGTTCCCTCCTTGTGACGTAAAATGGGGTGTCCGGTTCCCCCGAGGGGGCGTGGAATGCGCTTGCAAAAATTGACCTAAAGGTCAAGTGATCGTGAAAACCAGCGAAAATCAGGCTCTGGCATCAGCCGCGCCCGGCGCGGTCGCGCCGTTTTTTGCCGGTCTGATTCAATGCGGGCGTAAGTGTGTTTGTTAAGAAAGCGGGCATTTGCAAATGCAATTATTTCTTTTT
>CABRXB010000345.1 GCA_902474785.1 uncultured Eubacteriales bacterium
TCACAGGCTCTTTTTGATCTGTTCAATGGCGCCCTTTTCCAGCCGGCTGACCTGTGCCTGGCTGATCCCCACCTCTTTTGCAACCTCCACCTGCGTGCGGCCTTCAAAAAAGCGAAGCGCCAGAATTTTCTTCTCCCGTGGAGAAAGGGCTGCAATGGAATCTCGAATGGCCAGCTCCTCCATCCAATTGTCCTCTGTGTTCACAGGGTCTGCCACCTGATCCATCACAAACACCGCGTCGCCATTGTCGCAGTAAATGGGGTCAAACAGAGAGATGGGGTCTAAAATGGCGTCAAGCGCCAGCACCACATCCTCCTTTTTGAGCTCCAGCTCCTTGGCGATCTCCTCCACGCGCGGCTCTCTGGACAAGTCTCCCGTCAACTTCTCCTTGGCTGCAAGCGCCTTGTAAGCGGTGTCGCGAAGGGAGCGGCTCACGCGCACCGAACCCGAATCGCGCATGTGCCTGCGCAGCTCTCCCACGATCATGGGCACGGCATAGGTGGAAAACTTGACCTGATAGCTCATGTCAAAATTGTCCACCGCCTTGATGAGCCCGATGCAGCCCACCTGAAAGAGATCGTCGACCATTTCGCCGCGGCCGATAAACCGCTGGATCACGCTGAGCACCAGCCTTAGATTCCCCTCGATAAACTCCTGCCGCGCAGCCATATCCCCTTGCGCAATTTTGCGCAGAAGATCTTCCTTTTGATCGTTTGTCAACAGTCTAAGCGTTGCTGTGTTGACGCCGCAGATTTCCACTTTTGCATGCTGCATGGCACCGCCCCCTATCTTGCGTTTTCACAACTTTCTGTCTGAAAGTATGGGCGCGCAAAGAGGGCTTTATACGGTTCCAATTTGTCGCAGAATTTCCAGATACTGTTTTTTCCTTACAGTGTTTTGACAATCTCCCTGCGAAGCTTGACGAGAATTTTCTTTTCCAGGCGGGAGATGTAGGATTGAGAGATGCCAAGCAGGTCGGCAACGTCTTTTTGTGTCTTTTCCTCGCCGCGCATGCCAAAGCGATATTCCATAATTTTTCTCTCTCGGTCGCCCAGCGTCGCCACCGCGCGCAGCAGCGCCTCTCGCTCCTCGCGCTCCTCAATGCCTCTGGAGGTCACGTCGCCGTCGGTGCCCAGTATGTCGGAAAGCAGCAGTTCATTGCCGTCCCAGTCGACCGTCAGGGGTTCGTCGATCGAGATGTCGTGGCGCAGATTGTGGTTTTTGCGCAGCGTCATCAAAATCTCATTTTCAATGCAGCGCGAGGCATAGGTGGCCAGCTTGATGCCCTTGGAGGGCTGAAAGGAGTTGATGGCCTTGATGAGCCCAATGGAACCAATGGAGATGAGATCCTCAACGCCAATGCCGCTGCTCTCATATTTTCGAGCGATATATACGACAAGACGCAAATTGTGTTCGATGAGCTCGTCTTTCACCTGAGGATCCTGGGAGGGCAGGCGCGCCAGAAGCTCCGCCTCGCGTTCCCTTGTCAGCGGCGGGGGCAGGGTGTCGGCCCCGTGGATGTAGTGCGCAAGCGGCGCAGGCAGCCCGAGCAGGCGCAATAAAAACTTGGAAATGGCAAGACGCAGGGAAATCATCGACATGACACAGGTACCTCCTCTTTTTTCTCAATGCCGGCCCCGGCTGCAAGAAGATGGGGCAGCAGAATTTGAAAGCTCTGATCGGGCGAGAGCTGCTCTTCGGTCAGGGCAACGTAAAAATTGGTGTGAACCACAGAGCCCTCTTTCTCATGCCAGGAAAGCCGCTGTCCGGGGATGGCGGGCAGCATCCCGCTGCCCCCAACCGTGGCAAAGGGCAACAGCACCATGCCGGGCGGCGGCTCATCGAAATTGATTGGACGCTCAAACAGCAGGCCCCTCTGCACGACAATGGCGGGCCGCCCGGTCATGGGCTCGCACA
>CABRXB010000346.1 GCA_902474785.1 uncultured Eubacteriales bacterium
GGCCGTCGTCCGCGTCGGGGATGGGAACCCCGTGGTCGCCCAGCGGCCCGAGCAGGTCGAGCAGCTCGCCCGCCTGCCGCTCACACAGCCATTTGGAGCCCTTGCCCACCGATTCGATGACAAGGCGGATGGTGTCGTCCTCCACGTCGCACAGGCTGATGGGCCGGCGCAGCAGCAGCTCGTCGGAGCACTTGATGTGGACGAACTGTCCCGGGGAGCACAGCGGGGCGATGCTTGCAGCGCGCAGCACCAGGTCGACGACGCCGGGCCGCAGCTCGTTGCGGTATAAAATGGGGCACTGTTCTAACAGAGGGCCATGGGCACTTCTCCTTTATTCAAAAAAGTGTGGACTTTTAAAAGCGATGCAAAGCGAAGACGGCGATCTTGTGCAAGCAGCCCCCGGCGGAGCTTTGGAGCCCTCTTGATGGCGGCCCGTCCTGGCAAAGCAGGCAGCCGCCTTGGTGTATCGCCCGCCGGCGCTCGCCCTGCCGCAGTTACAGACGGGTGATGTCGACCAGCTCGAGGTCGCTCTCGTCCATGTCGAGCTCCAGACAGCTCACAAAGGCGTCGGCCGTGTCGATCGAGGTGAAGCAGGGGATGGAGCGTTCCACCGCCTTGCGGCGGATTTTCACGCTGTCAAACGAGGGGATACGCCCCTTGGTGTCGGTCGAGATGACATAGCCGATGCGACCGCTGTCGAGCAGATCCAAAATGTCGGGCTTGCCGTCGCCGATTTTGCGCACCACGTTGGTGGCGATCATGTTGGAGTTGAGCAGGCGCGCGGTGCCGGGCGTGGCATAGAGATCGTAGCCCAGCGCCGCGATGCGGTCGGCGATGGGGATGAGCTCCTGCTTGTCGGAGTCGCGCACGGTGAGCAGCACGCCGCAATCCCCCTTGCGGTTGCGGTAGCCGGCGGCCGTGATGCCCTTGAGCAGCGCCTGCCGATAGTCGGTGGCAAGGCCCAAAACCTCGCCGGTGGATTTCATCTCGGGGCCGAGCTGCGTGTCAAGGTCGAGCAGCTTTTCAAAGGAGAAGACCGGCACCTTGACCGCGTGGAACTGCCCCTCGGGGTAGAGTCCCGTGCCATATCCCATGTCGGAGAGCTTTTCACCCAGCACGCAGCGGGTGGCGAGCTCCACCATGGGCACGCCCGTCACCTTGCTGATGTAGGGGACGGTGCGCGACGAGCGGGGGTTGACTTCGATGATGTAGACCTCGTCGTTGTTGACCACAAACTGGATGTTGACAAGCCCCTTCACCTTGAGCTCGCGCGCGATGGCCGCCGTGTAGTTGACCATGGTGAGCTTGGTGCGCCCCGAGATGGTGCGGGTGGGGTAGACCGAGATGGAGTCGCCCGAGTGGACGCCGGCGCGCTCCACATGCTCCATGATGCCGGGGATGAGAATGTCTTCTCCGTCGCAGATGGCGTCGACCTCCACCTCCTTGCCCATCAGATACTTGTCGACCAAAATGGGGTGCTCTTGCACCGTGCGGTTGACGATCTCCATGTACTCAACGATGTCCTCGTCGGAGAAGGCGATGGCCATGCCCTGGCCGCCCAGCACATAGGAGGGGCGCACCAAAACGGGGTAGCCAAGGCGGTTTGCCGCCGCCACCGCCTGGTCAGAGGTGTAGACGGTGTCGCCGGCAGGCCGCGGAATGTTGCATTTGGTGAGCAGCGCGTCAAAGCGCTCGCGGTCTTCGGCCGCGTCGATGCTGTCGGCGCTGGTGCCGAGGATTTCAACCCCCATGTCGGCGAGGGAGCCCGCCAGCTTGATGGCGGTCTGCCCGCCAAACTGCACAATGGCCTTTTTGACGCCCTCGGCCTGTACAATGGCGCGCACGTCCTCCGGGGTCAGCGGCTCGAAGTACAGGCGGTCGGCCGTGTCAAAGTCGGTCGAGACGGTCTCTGGAT
>CABRXB010000347.1 GCA_902474785.1 uncultured Eubacteriales bacterium
TTACAAGGCAGCGGTTGCGCTGCTGCACACAGCCCTTCTCCTTAGAATAGGAGGTGTAAAACACCTCATCCGCCTGTTTCAAAAATCGCCCATGCTGCACAATGTCCTCATGCCGCCACCCTTTTGTGGCATCCTTGTGGGGGAGGATTACCGTGAGCGTGATGCGCGGGTCGCGCATACGCTTCTCCAAGAGCACTGCTCCCGCCAAAAGTTCAAATCCGGGGGAGCCGCCCAACAAAAAATTTGTGACATCCTGCTCCAAAAGCTGCCCAATTACCTCGGCAAGACGCTCTTTCAACGCCTTGATATCTTCCTCAGGCGCAAGCTGTTGCCCGGTGATGCAACAGGTGTGTTCTCGCACAACAAATCCCTCCTCCTACACATCTTTTATCAAATTTAACACGACCTCTATAGCGTGTCAACTCAATTGAGGTAATCATTTTTTTTGCAATAGGGTAGCCTATTCTTAACTCAAATCTGCTAAGAGGTGCCCTATGACAATCAAAGAAGCGGTCAGACAACGAATCCTGCACTATTGCACACAGCGAGCCCTCACCATCAACGAACTGAGCACATTGTGCGGCATCACGCAATCCACGCTGCAAAACGTCGTCAGCGGACGCAACCACAGCGTCACGCTGTCCACCATCAAGAAGATTTGCGACGGGCTTGACATCACCATCGTGGACTTTTTCTGCTGCGAGCTCTTTGAAACCCTGGAACAAGAGCTGAAGTGAGCAAAGCCGCCCCTTGACCCATTCAGGCCCCCGAAACGCCCCACCATCAAGCGCGCCTTTCGCCTTTTGGCGGAGGGCGCGCTTTGCTTTTTGCCTCGAAACGCAAACGGTCGCTCTTCTGTAATGCTCTTCATTTCAAAGAAAATCTCTGTTATGACAACTGCTATTTTCCCTAAAGTTGATAAATTGCCACTTTGTCTCCTTTTTTGCGACATTGAGTGAATGTCACATTGTGTACCAGCATATCATACAATCGCTTTGTGTGACAATTACAACATGTCAAAAGGAGAATGACCCATGTACAAGAACAAAACCGAAGACGGACGCCTCAACCACTGCGGCGAGGCCATCGCAACTCTGCGCAAACGGCTTTCTCCCAAGGTGTCGCAACGCGCCTTTGCCGACATGCTTCAGCTCGCCGGTCTCGACCTGGACAAGAATGCCATTCAGCGCATCGAAAGCGGGCAGCGATTTGTGACCGATATTGAACTCAAGGTGATCGCCCAGGTTTTGGGCATCACGGTGGACGAGCTGCTGAAATAGACCGGGGGATCTAAAGCCATAGGCCGCGTTTCCCTTGGGGGGGATGGGGCCGGTTTTGTTGCGCCTAAAACAAGGAGGGGCGACTGGCGCACGGCGCATGTTTGGAAGGTGCGCCTATTTTCTTTGAGGGCAAGGCGGGCTTGTTGTGCCCAAAAACAAGGATGGGCCGCTGGCGCATGGCGCGCAGCGCGGGAAATTCTGTTGCATCTTAACAGGCGCTGCACACTTCTCACCGCGGACGTGAAGCAGAGGCTTGAGGGCCGCCTATTTTCTCTGGGAGGCAAAGCGGTTTTTTATGCCTGAAGCAAAGGCTTTGGCGCGCTCGCCCGCCACCGGTGCGCGGCCTTCTCCTCGTTTGAACCGGATGCGCGCGCATCCCATGCAGGGGGCGCGGCGGTTTTATTCTGCCCAACCTGTACGGCGCGCCTCTCCCCCGCCCTGCTGCCCCGATCCCCTATGGCTCTCTCTTTGCGGCAGGCCCTCCGGCCCGCCCCGCAAGCCGCGCTTTCGCGCGGCAGCCATCCCCTGCGCAAAATTCGCACCGGCGATGACAGACGCACGCCTGGCGCGGGGATGACCGGCGCGGCCCGCAGGCCGCGCGGCGGGGCGGGCCATAGGCTTGCCGCCTTGC
>CABRXB010000348.1 GCA_902474785.1 uncultured Eubacteriales bacterium
GTCCGGTGTCCTCCTCGCGGGAACGCACCACGGCGCGCAGCGCCATGCCTTCGCGCAGGCGGTCGGATGGGTGCGCAATGCGCGACACCGAGATGTTGTCGATGGGGATGAGCGAGGGCAGTCCGCACCCCACGTCGACAAAGGCGCCAAAGGCGGCGGTGCGGGTGACCACGCAGTCGATCACGTCCCCGGGGCGAAGGTGTGCGATGAACTCGTCTTGCACGCGCTGCTGCACGGCGCGCCGGCTGAGCAGCGGGCGATCCCCTTCAAATCCCGTCACGCGGCAGCAGACCTGTCTGCCCACGCGTGTGAGAATGGCGATGTCGCGCACCCTGCCCTCGGCCACGCCCAGCGCGCACTCCTCGCGCGGCATAAACCCAAGCGCGCCCCCCAAATCAACCGTGAGATTACACCCCTCGTCGCACAGCAGGGCGCGCCCCTCCAGAATCCGCCCGGTGACGGCGGCTGTGCGCAGCTCGGCCATGCTGTATCCCCTTGCCGGCAAAACCCCTTCTGCCCGAAAGCCTGCGTGTTGCTCCATTTTTGTCACCTCTGCCGGCACGACAACCCGCCTGCGGGAGCCGTGCGCGTTTTTCTCATTCGTATGCAAAACGGGCTTCAAACATGTGTGGACAGCTTGACAAGGCGGCTTTCTTGAGATATAATTTCAGTCTGAGCCATATTGTCCCAAAGACAAGCTCGATTCCTTGCCCCTGCAAAAGGGGCCATCAGTCCAAAAGGAGGTGCAACACCAATGGCAAACAAGTATGAGACGATTTTGATCGTCGATCCCGCGCTGGGCGAAGAGGGCGTTGCGGCGGTGGTGGAGAAGTTCACAAACCTGATCGCCGCCAACGGCACTGTGGAAAGCGTGGAAGACTGGGGCAAGCGCATGCTGGCCTACGAGATCAACGACTGCAAGGAGGGCTACTACACCCTCGTCAACTTCGAAGCTCCCGCGGATTTTCCGGCCGAGCTCGATCGCGTCTACAACATCACTGAGGGCGTTTTGCGCTCTATGATCGTGGCCAAGGAGTAAACGCTCCTTTGCACGAGGCGGATTTGGAAATGAATTGAAGGTGAAGGTATGAACAAGGTCATTTTGATGGGGCGACTGACCGCCAATCCCGAGCTCAAGCACACGCAGAGCAATCTCCCGGTGGTCAATTTTACGCTTGCTGTCAACCGTCCCTATGTCAAACAGGGCCAGGAGCGGCAGGCCGATTTTATCGACATCGTCTGCTGGCGCAGCACGGCGGAGTTTGTGTCGCGCTATTTCACCAAGGGGCAGCAGGTGGCCGTGTGCGGATCGCTGCAGGTGCGCAACTGGCAGGATCAGCAGGGCAACAAGCGCCGCTCCTATGAGGTGGTGGCCGAGGATGTCTACTTTGCCGACTCCAAGAGAGACAGCAGCGCAGGCGCAGGCTATGGCGCTGCCGCGCCCGCCGCGGCCCCTGCCGCCGCGCCCGCTTACAGCTCTCCCGCTACCGACTTTGAAGTCATCACCGAGGACGACGGTCTGCCCTTTTAAGGGGTCGATCGCCCAAGCCCAAACGCACGTCGTTAACCGCCCCCGTTTTTCGGGGAGCCTGATCGAGGAGGAAACACCGGCATGAACAACAGAGAAAAGGTCGTCGCCAGAGGCAAGCGCGCCAAGAGAAAGGTCTGCTCCTTCTGTGTGGACAAGATCGACCGCATTGACTATAAGGACGCCCCCCGTCTTCGCCGCTATCTCTCTGAGCGCGGCAAGATTCTGCCCCGCCGCATCACCGGCACCTGCGCCAAGCACCAGCGCCAATTGACGCTGGCCATCAAGCGCGCGCGTCACATTGCGCTGCTGCCCTTTGTCAACGAATAAGGGGTTTTCATGTGTACAATAAAGAGCAGAAAAAGGAAG
>CABRXB010000349.1 GCA_902474785.1 uncultured Eubacteriales bacterium
GTACAATCCCTTTGCCCTTCAGCACGGCAATCCCAAGCGCCAATACAAAACACAGGACAAAATAAGCCATCCAAAAGCCGACGCTGTTCCTGTGAAGGGTTCGCTTCTGCGACCTTCGGAGCCTGCCCAGATAGCTGGCGCCTTCCAGGGAAAAAACCTCCCCATCGTCTACAAAATTCTTGAGCAGGCCCATGTCATCACAAAGATGGGTGTAAAAGCGCAGCGTTTCGGGCGCATAGTGGGCAAGCTTGCTTTGAATTTGCTGCAGCTCGTCCCAACGCAGCACAGTGGCCTGGCCGCCCGGCCGCGTGGAGAGAAAGGTCATCAGCGAATCCACAAGTTCTTTTTCCTTCCGATCGTCCAGCACTTCGATGCCATCTGTCTGATTGAACATGTCTCCTCCTCAGTCATAAAGCGGTGACAGGGATTTTCCCACCCACCGCGGGATGGGCTCACCTGTTGAACATCAGTTTGACCAGATACTCTGCCATCACTCGCGCCAAACGGTAGCCCGCGTAGAGCAGCAGCAGCGTTGGCATGCGGCTGGAACTCCCTTTAAGGCGCGTCTTGCCCAATTGACTCAGGCCATGAATCGTAAAGGACTCCCCATGATCTTCAAAGGCATTTAACATGCCAAAGGATGCACAAGTGCGTATAAAAACGCAATACGTCAGGGGAATACGCGGCAAGTTCCGGCGCTTTTCCCGGCAGCTCTCCCCACAGGACATCCTTGCCTTTCAGATCGAACCGCTCATGATAAAGGGAGAGCAGGCGCGCAATGACCGTCCGCCTCTGTTCTTTTGTCAATGGATAGGGGTTGTCAAAATGAACCGATTCCACCGTGCCACCCTCCCTTTTCTATTGTTTTAGCAGGATACCCTGGACAACCTGGCGACAGTGCTATCCTTATTTTAGATATACAGAATGTAAAATTCAACAGTAGCTACCTTCTCGGTTCTGCCTGAATCAGCGTAATAATCGCGTACAGCTCTAAATGCATCAGGATAGCGGCTTGCGTAAGCGGTATTGCGTCACCCACAGTCTGTCACTGCTCGCATTCCCCAACTCCGCTTGTAACGACACCTTGACCCTCGCTGTGGAAATCAGTCAATTCACCCGCGTCATCAACCAGAACAGACTGCTCACCTGGCATCTCCTGTTTTGTCTGCCCTGCCAGCGCCGCATCGGGGGATGCCTTTGGCCCGAAAAAAAGAACCTTTCTCTTCCAGTAGTAGACTATGATCAAGAACCGCGGCAAAGCATTACACAAAATATGAAACAAAAAGATTTTCCACATCCCCTGATATCTTATATTTCTCAACATGGGGATGCCTTGATAAAGGAAAACTCCCAATTCATATGTTTTTTTCAACAACATAAGGTAAAACGCAATTGGCTTGTAATGTTTGAGCCAATGTCTCATAAACCCTATGTAAGGAAGATAAATAAAACAAGCGAAAAAAGCTCTTGCGCCTTGCCCCAAAAAACTCAAGCTTAAAAAAGCATAGAATACCATGCAAAACGGATACCAAATATAAACCAGAAAGTCGTGGTAATAGGTCGGGATTTCATCTTCACTGGTGTAGGGGGTGAAAAGTTTCATCATTTCCTCCTTGTGGGATTTTCCGGCAAATCCCTTCTTTACTCAAACATGAAGCCGACCGACACAGTGTAACAGACGACGGCCGACAGCATTCCAAAGCCCGCTATCTTCGTGCGGCGGGACGTTTGTCCCAACCGCAACCCAGCGCATCAGCAGACTGCTATGCCCGTTGCAGCGCCAGGCTCAACGCCGGCAGCGTATCGCCAAGCTGCTTTGACACTGGACATGCCCGGCTGCATCGCACCCAACCGCATGCCGTCACCTGCCGGCTGCACCGCTCACGGCGCGTC
>CABRXB010000350.1 GCA_902474785.1 uncultured Eubacteriales bacterium
GAGACGCTTGTCGATGAGGTGGAGGCCACCGTTCAAAATTTACTGGAACGGGAAGTCACGTCCGAGGCCATCGGAGAGATGGTCATGGATCGCCTGAAGGATATTGACGATATCGCCTACATCCGCTTTGCATCCGTTTATCGCCAATTTCGAGATATCGATTCGCTCAATGAGGAGATCAGCAAACTGATGAGCGAGCGAAAAGGTTGACAAAACTTCAAGAAGGGAGCGCCGTCGGATCAAAATCCTCTGGCGCTCTCTTCTTTGTGTCTGTCCGTGTGCCCGCAAAAACATTGCAATTTTGCGCAACGGGAATCTTTACGTTGACTTTGTGCAAAGCTCGTCGCGCTTTGCGCAGATTTTCTTGAAATCTTCAAAAGCATCCGGCTTTTTGTTGGGATCCCGCAGCAGGGCGGCGGGGTGCAGCGTCGCCGTAATGGGCACGCCGTTTCGCTCAAACCACTCCCCATGCTCCTTGGTGATGCGAAAATCCGGTTTGATGAGCCGCATGGCGGCAATGCGGCCCAGACAGACGATGACCTTGGGCTTTATGAGGTCGATCTGACGCTCTAAGTAGCCGATGCAGGCGTTTTCCTCTTCGGGCAGGGGATCGCGGTTGCGCGGCGGGCGGCATTTGACGATATTTGTGATGTAAACATCCTCTCGCGCAATGTCAAAGGCCTTGAGATAGAGGTCGAGAAGCTGACCGGCGCGCCCGACAAAGGGCTGTCCTGTCAGATCCTCCTGCTCTCCAGGCCCTTCTCCCACAAAGAGAATGTCGGCCTTGGGATTTCCAGTGCCAAAGACCACGTTGGTTCGGGTCTGCCCCAGAGGACAGGCCATGCAGGATTTGCAGGTTTCATTGAGTGCCTGTAAGCTCACGAAATCCGGCCTCCTTTGTTTTTCGTGTTTGCATGAGATGGGCAAAAGGTGGGGACAATGTAGAAAATGCGCCCTCTTTAATAAACAAAGGGAGCGCATTCTTTGGTGCGACCAAGTCTGTAAGCCGGGTTCTGTATTTGACAATCATCTATCTGTGGCCGCACGTTGCCATGCAGCTCTTGCCACCTACCTGAACATGCGCCGGGCAAGCGCCGTCCGGTTGCCCGGACCGTTCCATGCGGTGTTGCTCCAGATTGGGTTTACATGGCCACCCGGTCACCCGGATGCCGGTGGGCTCTTACCCCGCCTTTCCACCCTTACCGGCAAAAGCCGGCGGTATCTCTCTGTTGCACTGTCCCTAAAGTCGCCTTCGGTGGGCGTTACCCACAATCCTGCCCTGTGGAGCCCGGACTTTCCTCATGTGCGGCCTTTCGGCGCATGCACACGCGATTGTCTGACTTACTCGCAAGGTTATTGTAGCGCAAGAAGGGGAGCTTGTCAAACCGTTTCAAAAAAGAGGGCCGCTCAATGCGGAGAAAGAATTGCAAAGCGCGCGCATATAAAATATAATACTTCTTATACGGCCGGTATCGGTCGCAGAGTCTGCAAACACTTGAGGAAAATATTGCCCCGGGAATCAAACAACTGGAAACGGAGGCGTTTTATGAATCCAAAGCTCGAAGGATTTTACCGTCATATTGCGCGTCGCGATGTGACGGTGATTGGCATCGGCGTGAGCAACGCGCCGCTCATCAGGCTGCTCGTCAGGCAGGGCGCCGTTGTCACGGCGTGCGACAAGAAGACGGCTGAACAGCTTGGTCCCATTGTGGACGAGCTCTCAGACCTGGGTGTGACGCTGCATTTGGGGGAAGACTACCTTGACCATCTTCAAGGCGATTTGATTTTCAAAACGCCCGGCATGCGCTTCGATCACCCTGCGCTGGAACGAGCGCGGGCGAAGGGCGCCGTTATCACAAGCGAGATGGAAGTCTTTTTTGAAGTCTGCC
>CABRXB010000351.1 GCA_902474785.1 uncultured Eubacteriales bacterium
GTACGACGGCTGCATAGGCGGCAAGACGGGCTACACCAAAGCGGCCGGCCGTTCGCTTGTGACGGCGGCGCGTCAGGACGGGCTGACGCTGGTTGTGGCCACCATCAACGACCCCGACGACTGGAACGACCATGGACAGCTTCTTGACGAGGGCTTTTCCGCCTATGAGCGCGCGGAGGTGTCGGCGATGATTTTGCCGCAGTGCGTGCCCGTTGCAGGCGGCGGAAGTTTGACTGCAAAGGCGGTGGAGGAGTTTTTTGTCACAGTGCCGCAGGGGGCAGGGGAGAGGCTTCAGATTGTCTATCATTTGCCGCGCTTTTGTTATGACAGCGTGGGCCTTTTGGATCAGGTGGGGCAGGCGTCGGTGCGGCTTGACGGTGAGGAACTCGCCCGCCTGCCGCTGCTTTGCTGGGAAAAAGATTCGCCTGCAGCCGCCAAACCCGGCATTTGGGAATTGATAACGGATGCAATTTGTACTATACTGAAATGAGCTGAAATGAAAAGTCAGGATGTGAAAGATTGGAACGACGTTTACAAAAATATCTGGCCGATTGCGGCCTGTGCTCGCGGCGCGCCGCTGAGGAGATGATCCTGGCGGGCCGCGTGAGCGTCAATGGCGCGGTGGCGCAGCTCGGATGCAAGGTGGATGAGGGCGACCGCGTTGCGGTGGACGGCAGGCTTGTCAGTGAAAAACGAGCGGCCCACACCTATGTCATGCTGCACAAGCCGCGCGGGTACATCACCACCATGAAGGACGAACAGGGCCGCCGCTGCGTGGCCGATCTGCTGACAGGGTTGCGCGCGCGCGTTGTGCCGGTGGGCCGGCTGGATCGCAACTCGGAGGGGCTGCTTCTGCTGACCGACGACGGGGAGCTGGTTTTTCGCCTGACCCACGCTAGCCACGACGTGGAAAAGCGTTATCTTGTCACGCTGCGCGGGCCGGTTGAGGACGAGGCGCTCGACCGTCTGCGAGGAGAGCTCTTTCTCGACGGGGAAAAGCTCAAACCCGTGGGAGTGGAGCTGCTCAAAAGAGAGCCCGAAAAAACCATCCTGCGTATGACGCTGACAGAAGGGCGCAACCGGCAGATTCGCCGCATGTGCGAGCTGGTCGGCGTGGAGGTCATTCGCCTCAAAAGGGTGTCGGAGGGCGGCATCCGTCTGGCCGACGTCAAGAGCGGGCAGTGGCGTCATCTGACAGAGCAGGAGGTGGCTCAGCTCAAGGAGATTGCGGGCATGACGCCAAGACAAAAAGGAAAGAAGTAAAAAGGAGATCGATTTGCAATGATTACGATGAAACTCTCGTCCCCCCAGTCCTACGGTCTGTGGGATGGGGATCGGCTTCTTGCCGAATGTGAATTTTCCAAAAATGGCGACGCGCTGGTTGTTGAGCGCATCGACATTTTTGAGCCAGTCGAAGGACTCGACGCCTATGACGCGCTGCTGCGCGCCGTCACCTCCTTCATGAGCCCCTTTTCTCCCACCACGGTGATCTGCCGTAAGCCGGAGCTCTTTGATGAGCTTGTCCGGCTGCGATTTGTGCAAAAAGGGGACATGGTGGAAAGCACGCCGGAGGAGGTCTTGCGCCACCTCTGCTGCGAAGGGTGAGCCTGGTGGACACGAGCGCCTGTCGCGTGGTCGTGGTGGGGGCGGGGCCTGCCGGCATGATGGCGGCGGCAACCGCCGCCGCGTCGGGCCTAGCTGTGACGCTACTTGAAAAAAATACCATGGCGGGCAAAAAGCTGCTCATCACAGGCAAGGGACGCTGCAATGTCACGACCTCCTGTGAAAAAGACCGGTTTTTTGAGCAGATTCCGAGAAATCCAAAGTTTCTCTATGCCGCTTATGCAGCCTTTGACAACAGGGACACCATGGCGCTCTTCGAGCGA
>CABRXB010000352.1 GCA_902474785.1 uncultured Eubacteriales bacterium
GCTATCTGCACGACATCGGCAACCTCATCAATCGCATAGACCACTCGCAAAGCGGCGCAATGATGGCATTTCGCATCTTGAAAGACATGGGGGCCGACGCGAAAGACATCGCCACCATCGTCACCGCCATCGGCAACCACGACGAGGGCACCGGCGTTCCGGTCAACCCCATCGCGGCGGCCCTCATTTTGGCCGACAAGTCGGATGTGCGCCGCAGCCGCGTGCGAAACACCGAGACCTCTCAGTTTGACATTCACGACAGAGTCAACTACTCTGTGCGCAAATCGGTGCTCAAGATCAACGAGGAGCACTCCATCGTCAAACTCAAGCTGCTCATCGACACCAAATATGGCTCGGTGATGGACTATTTTGAGATTTTTCTCAACCGTATGATCCTGTGCCGCAAGGCGGCCGAGCGGTTGGGGCTCATGTTCAAACTCATCATCAACGAGCAACAGCTCATCTGAGAAAAAAGGGGAGAGACGCGCCCATGATCTATCTCGTGGAAGACGACGACAGCATCCGCGGCTTTGTCATCTACACCTTAAACAGCCAGGGAATGCCGGCGCAGGGGTTTGCCACTCCTTCCGCCTTTTGGCAGGCCATGGAACAGCAGTTGCCCGACCTCGTGCTGCTCGACATCATGCTGCCGGAGGAGGACGGGTTGCACATTTTGAAACGTCTGCGCGCATCAGCGGGCACAAGCCGGCTGCCGGTTTTGATGCTGACCGCCAAGGGAAGCGAGTTTGACCGCGTGGTGGGACTTGACGCCGGGGCCGACGACTATCTGCCCAAGCCCTTTGGCATCATGGAGCTGCTTGCGCGCATTCGCCGCACCAAGGAGGAGAGCGCCCCGCTCAGTTATACGGCCGGGGGACTTGTCGTCTGCCCCTCCAAGCATCTTGTGCAGGTGAATGGGCAGCCGGTCTCGCTCTCGCTCAAGGAATTTGAACTGCTGTGCGCGCTGCTGCAGGAGCGCGGGACGGTGCTGACCCGCGCGCAACTGCTCGACCGCATCTGGGGGTATGCCTTTGACGGGGAGACCCGCACGGTCGACGTCCACATCCGCACGTTGCGGCAAAAGCTGGGTCCCTGCGCAGATCTGATCGAAACGGTGCGGGGCGTCGGTTATAAGATCGGGGAGGATACGCCATGACCATGACGGGAAAAATTTTCAGATCCATCATCGCTGTGGCAACGGCGGTTCTGGTGGCCTGTTTTGCCATCATCTTCGCGGTGCTGTACGACTATTTGGGCGACCGCCTTGCCGCCGAACTGGAACAGCAGGCGCTTTTTGCCGCACAGGGCATTGAGGCGGCCAAGGAAACCTATTTTGAAGGGCTTAAAGCCGAAAACCGCATCACCTGGGTGGCGGCAAACGGTCGCGTGCTGTATGACAGTGCGGCCAGTGAAGAGCAGATGGAAAACCACGCCGACCGCGAGGAGATCAAAGAGGCGATGGAAACGGGGACCGGCAGCGCCACGCGCCATTCAAGCACTCTGGGGGAGAAGACGATCTATGCCGCGCGGCGCCTTGCCGACGGTTCGGTGGTGCGTGTGTCCAGCCAGCAGCACACCGTGGTGGTGCTGCTCTGGGGCATGCTTCAGCCGATCTGCGCCGCCTTTTTGCTCTCGGCGCTGCTCTCGGGCTTTTTGGCCTCGCGCCTTGCAAAGCGCATTGTCAAGCCGGTCAACGAGATCGACCTGGAACACCCCGACCAGGGACTTGTCTATGAGGAGTTGGCGCCGCTTCTCTCCAAAATTCACCGGCAAAACCGCCTGATCTCCAACCAGGTGAGAGAGCTCTCACGGGCGCAGAAGGAGTTTTCCACCATCACGGAGAACATGAGCGAGGGCCTTTTGGTCATCGACG
>CABRXB010000353.1 GCA_902474785.1 uncultured Eubacteriales bacterium
GTGATGCACACGACAGGCAGCGGTTTTTCCCTCATGGGTTGATTCAAACCGGTGCCGCCGCCGACATAATCCCACAGGTCTCCGGGGTTGCTTGCCATAAACGCCATGGCCTTGGATGCATCCATCACCGAGCCGCCGCCCAGCGCCACAAGAAAATCGCACCCGTGATCCTTTGCAAAAGCTGCGCCCGCCATCACTGTGGATTTAAGAGGATTGGCCTGCACCCGATCAAAGAGCACAGAGCAAACGCCGGCCTTTGTCAACTGCTCCTGCGTGCGCGCCAGCGCGCCGTTCTCCCTGACAGACTTGCCCGCTGTGGTCACAATCATGGCCTTTGTTCCGGGCAGCTTTTGTCTGTGCAGTTCGTTCAACATGCCTGCGCCAAACAGCGTGCGCGTGGGAATATAGATGTGAAAACCGCTCATTTCAAATCACCTTTCTTCATGGAAAATATCAAATAGTCAAGACAATCAAGCCTTTTCTGGTCTTCATGGATGATCTCGAGAAGACGGCGCCTCTGCCTGCACAGCAGGTGAAAGCTCTCCTTTTGTCTCCCCTGTGCGCGCAACTTCAAAAAGGTCTCCACCGTGTCCAAGCTGCAACCTGCCGCCTGTAAATTCTGGGAGACAACCGTCTCCCATGCCGGGCTTTCGTCCACGCCTTCACCCCCTTCGACCCAAGTATACAACGCCCTTCATTCGATATCAAATACCTATATTACATTTGATTTTATGCTTGAAAAGCATGTAATTTTGCAGTATTCTATAGGGGAAAGGGGGTATGCGCATGGAGCTTCGCGTACTGCGCTATTTTTTAGCCGTCGCCCGGGAGGAGAGCATTTCAGGCGCGGCGCAGTTTTTGCACATCACACAACCCACGCTTTCCCGCCAACTGATGGAACTGGAAGAGGAGCTGGGCGTCAAGCTGCTCAGCCGAGGCCGGAAAAACCGCAAGGTTCAACTGACCGAAGAGGGCATGCTGCTTCGGCGGCGCGCGGAAGAAATCCTCGAGCTCGCCGACAAAACACAGGCCGAACTCAGCACAAGCAGCGACGCCATCAGCGGCGACATTTTCATCGGCGGCGGAGAAACCGACGCCATGCGGCTGATCGCCAAAACCGCCAAGGCCCTGCAGCGGGATTATCCGAACATCCGCTATCATCTGTACAGCGGGAACGCCGACGATGTGGCCGAACGGCTGGACAAGGGCCTGCTCGACTTTGGCATTGTCATCGAGCCCGCCAAGATGGAACGTTACAACTATGTTCGGCTGCCCGTCACCGACACCTGGGGACTGCTCATGCAAAAAAATCACCCTCTTGCACGCAAGAGCGCGATTGGTCCAGAGGATTTGATTGGGCTGCCGCTCTTGACCTCGCGGCAGAGCATGGTGAAAAATGAGTTGTCCGGCTGGTTTGGCCACCGTGTCGAATCGCTCAACATCGTGGCCACCTACAACCTGGTCTACAATGCCGCTCTCATGGTGGACGAGGGCTTTGGCCTTGCGCTTTGTCTCGACAAGCTGGTCAACACCAGCGGCGACAGCAACTTGTGTTTTCGTCCGCTTGAGCCGGGACTCAAAGCCCATCTCAACATTGTCTGGAAAAAGTATCAGGTGTTTTCCAAGGCAACCGAGCTCTTTTTGGAGCGGCTCCAACAGGATTTGTTGTGACACGATGAAAAAAAGGTTGCGCTTTAAAAGCGCAACCTTTTTTGCTGCATCAATTGCTTTTTGACCACCGGCAAAGAGATAAACCAATCCTGTGAAGGTCGCGCACCACAACATCGGCCATGACGCCGCCTTCGCAGGGAGACTTCATTTGAAACCTTGTTTTGCACTCTGTCATTTCTGTTTTGCTTCGGG
>CABRXB010000354.1 GCA_902474785.1 uncultured Eubacteriales bacterium
GCCGCGTGCAAATGCAATTGCTGGAAAGCCCCTTGTTCCGAGGGGCGGGCACAAAAGCGGCTTCATGATTGCGAAGCCACCTGATCAATGGTATACTAAATGAAACAAGGGAAAAAAGAAAAAAGCTTTCCCTGAGACGGTGACAGCGTTGCGGAAAAAGGCGGCGGCAGTTTCGTTTTTGGAGAAGGGCGACTTGGGTTGCAAATTTTAAAAAAACGGGAGCGGATCGGGAGGCGCAAATTGTTTGGGCAAATTGCGGCGGCGCAATGGCGCCTGACAGGTCGGTTTGTGGGGTGTGGGCGGCCAGGATTGGCTACGCGCATCGGCTTAAAGCAAAGAGCCCTTGCAAATTCAAATATTACCGCCGTGGCAACGCGCATTGGTTTGAGAAAGGGCAGGCTTGCCGCCGGGAAATCCAGCGCAAGGCTCGCCGCAAAACAGCTCGCGGGCAGACCGGCGCTTGAGAGAGGTCGGCCCTCTCCATATCCATGGATTCTCACATCGCATAAGCAGAGACCCGCCTTGCACAAAGGGGGGCGCCAGAAAACAAAACAAGAGGAGAAACTCGATGAAGACCGTTTTGATCACAGGGGCCTCGCGCGGGATTGGCGCGGCCATGGCGAGAAGCTTTGCAAAGGCCGGCTACGCCGTGGCCGTCAACTACAACCAGAGCGAACATGCGGCAAAGGAGCTGGTCAAAGAGCTGGCGCGCGAAGGTCATGTGGCGGCCTGTTATCAGGCGGATGTGGCAAACAGCGCGCAGGTGCTGCGGATGACGGACGCGGTGAGCCGGGAGCTCGGCACAGTTTTGGTGCTTGTCAACAACGCGGGCATTTCGGCCACGGGGCTTTTCACCGACCTTGGCGACGACGGCTGGCGCAGGCTGTGGGAGGTCAATGTGAGCGGCGCAATTTACTGCAGCCGCGCCGTGCTGCCCGGCATGGTGCGCCGGGGCGAGGGCGTGATTTTAAACCTCTCCTCCATGTGGGGGCAGGTGGGCGGCTCGTGTGAGGTGGCATATTCGGCCACCAAAGCGGCGCTGATCGGAATGACGCAGGCGCTCGCCAAAGAGGTGGGGCCTTCAGGCGTGCGGGTCAACTGTATCGCCCCCGGCGTGATCGACACCGACATGAACCGTGCGTTGGACGAAAGCGCGCTGGCACAGTTGGCAGAGGAGACGCCGCTTTTGCGCTTGGGCAGACCAGACGAAGTGGCGCGCCTTGCCGTGTTTTTGGCCTCACAGGAGGCCGGGTTTATCACAGGGCAGGTGATCGCTGTCAACGGGGGGATTTGCTAGTGGTTCTAAAACGCAAGAGAGTTGACGAACCTCCGGGCCTTGCGCATGGAAAGCTCCGTATGAGAACAGGCGCAGGGACGGGCGGCGCGAGCTGGAACGTTCACGACAAAGCGCGCGCAAGCGCCGGGCGCCAGAGTTTGCGCGGCGGGGAAAACCAGATTTCAGCGAGCGACAAAATGCCGCGAAGAAACTGCCAGATCTGCCGGAGGGCTTGTGAGAAAGCCGGGGAGCACGAGGCCAAATGGCTGGGGCTGGGATGAATCGAGATCCCAAGTCGGGGTCAAAACGCGCCGGAGCGTGAAAAGCAGGCGATTGGCAAGGATAGCCTCAAGGTGAAAGACAAGCCTCAAGGCAAAGCCTCACGCGATCTAGGGGAGCTTTGTGGCGTGAGAAGCGGAGCGTGCCCCGGCACAAAAAGTCAAAATGGAAAAGCTTGAAAGACACAAACCGCCTCAAAGAAAAGGGCCGTGCGCGGTCAAACGTCAGACGAGCTTTCAAGAAAATCCCAAAAACGACGGACTTGGGGGACAACGGTCAAACGATGCACAA
>CABRXB010000355.1 GCA_902474785.1 uncultured Eubacteriales bacterium
GAGCTGCCCGAAGACGACCTGTCCGGCTATGGCGGATACACAGCGGTGCTTGAGCGCCTGCGCAGCGGGGACACGGCCGGGTTGGAAGAGCTGTATGAAGGGGAGGTCACCATCGTCTTTGACGAGATTCCGGATGCAGACGAGACGCTGGGCTTTTATGTGCGCTACCGCAGCATCCTCTATGCCAGCGCCACACAGAGGGCCGCGCAGAGCCTGTATTTTTACAACGGCGCGCTGCTCGGCAGCCACGATGAGCAGGGCTGGCATTCGCTTTGTGAGCTGGAAGGCGAGAGGGCCTATGGCAGCGACGGGATCTACACCGCCGCGCCCGATGTGCGCCACAAGAGCTATACGGCAAACGATCTGCTGGCCCCGTCTGTCTACTATCTCTATGAGGACCATGCCTTTGTCGGACACTCCGACTGGCTGCTCTGGACGAGCGACGTGGGCGGCCTTGGCTCCTTTGAAAACGAGCGGGCCAACGAGATTTTGGCGGCGCATGCGACCCCCTATCAGACAAGGCCGTTTGGCGACATGGTTCTTCACCGGATGCAGTTGCCCGGCACACTCTACGAGGAGGGTGCGTCGCTGCTCATCCCGACCTACAGCTTTGTCTCCTACTTTGGCCGACTGGGGATGGATGAGCTCTATCCCGTTGGGCAGGGCAACCGCTTTTTGGCCACGAATGCCAATCACGACCTGGCGTCGGCCGTCATTGAGCAGCTCGACGGGTCACAGTATGAGATAGACAGTGAGGTAAAGCGGCTGTTTGAGCGGGCGGGCATGGGCAACACGCGCCCCAACGTCACGGCGGCGCAGCGCGCCGACTTCGACGGCGACGGTCAGATGGAGACGCTCTACACCGTGGCCACCCCCAGGGACGAGGGCGGCTGGCCGCTCATCGAGGGAGAGGGGACGACGGGCAACGTCGGCACCTTTGCCCTGCTGCTCTATGAGGAGACCGATGGCACGGTGCAGGTGGTCTTCTCCGATCTGCGCCCCTATCAAAATGGAGAGGCCGTGACCTTTACAGACGGGCTTTTCTCGGTGGACAGCATCGACTACAGCCACACCATTGCGGTGGAAGAGATCGTCGATCTCAACGACGATGGGAAGCTCGAGCTGATTGCAACCTGCGGCCTGTGGGAAGGCGGCTATGGGATGGCCTTTGCCCTCGACAATGACCGTTATGAGGTCGTGATGCGCTCCAATTGGGGCTCGTGACGAAAGACAAAAAGACCGGCCGGTTTTGAAACCGGCCGGTCTTTTTGCCTGTCATGAGGCGCTATTCCAGAGGATGCGTCAGATGGACGCGCGTAGGAAAGTGCCGGGGTGAGGGCCCGTTTGTGAAGGAATGATGCAAGAGACAGCAGAAGCGTGGCCCAGAGAGGGCCAACCGCACAAAAGAGGCTGTGTTGTATGGGAGGGGCTGCCGGCCATTGCAGGCCCGTATGAAAGGGCGAGTGGGGATGTTTGCGAAGGCGGTCTGCGCAGCATGGGGGTGATTGTGGCGATGCGATTTTGAGAGAAGGTGGGGCAGGGCAAAAACGATTGGCAAAGGTTTCAGTCTTTTGAAGTATGGGTGGGGGTGAAGAAGATTGCGGCAACGCGGCCTCGGGGGATCTGTGGGGAGCGGCAACTGGAGACATGCCGCCTACTGACACGGGCACAGTGCACACAATTGCAGCAACACGCCTCGGGAGGGAGTGGATTATAAGAGGCGATGCGATGTTCCGGGAGGAGCGAAAGCAGAAAGCGGCCATTGTCAAAGCGTTCTTGTCGAGGGTGTCAGCGGCCGAAAGCTTGTCAAGCCTTCCGCTGTCTC
>CABRXB010000356.1 GCA_902474785.1 uncultured Eubacteriales bacterium
GGGAATTGACAATATCTCCCGGGATGAGTATGATGTGAAAAGGTCCTGTTCAAATTTTACATTCCCCGGGAGTGATTTGGATGATTTTGGAACGTATCAAAGAGCTGCTCATGGAGCAGTTGAACCTCGACTACGATCAACTGTCGGCCGACACCCGCTTTGACGAGGTGGGCGCGGATTCCATCGATGTGGTGGAACTTGTGATGGCGCTGGAGGCCGAGCTCGGCGTTCAGATGCCCGACGATCAGCTCGAGCGTGTGACAACGCTCGGCGAGTTGGCGCGGCTGGCCGAGGAGATGTGAAAAAACGCACACAGGCGATGTGCACCGGTGAAAGGAGGGAGTTTGTTGTCCGAGCAAAGAGAAGACAGCAGGGCGCTGGAGCAGCGCATCGGCCGCAGATTCAAACAGCGCGAGCTGCTTGAAACGGCGCTGACACACTCCTCATTTGCCAACGAACAAAAACCGCAGCAGGTGCAGTACAACGAGCGGTTGGAGTTCTTGGGCGATTCGGTGCTCTCCATTGTGGTCTCCCAGTATATCTTCACGCACTATGACATGTTGCCCGAGGGCGATCTCTCCAAAGTGCGGGCCACCGTGGTGTGTGAGAAGTCGCTTGCCGGGTTTGCCCGCCGCCTGGGTCTTGGCGCCTTTTTGCGCATGGGCAGGGGCGAGGAACAAAACCACGGCAGAGAGCGCGAGTCCATTTTGGCCGATGCGTTTGAGGCGCTCATTGCTGCGCTCTATCTCGACGGCGGCCTCGAGGCGGCAACCGCCTTTCTCATGCCCTATGTGGAACCGGCTGTGGAAGCCGCCATCGCAGGGCACCGCTTCAAGGATTACAAAACCGAGCTGCAGGAGATTGTGCAAAAAAACAAGGAAGAACATCTCTCCTATCAGCTTGTGGCCTCCCATGGGCCCGACCACAACAAGGTGTTTGAAGTCGAGGTCTATCTCAACTCCAACCCCGTTGCCAGAGGGCAGGGGAGAAGCAAAAAGGAGGCTGAACAGCAGGCGGCGCGCGCCGCGCTGCGCCTGATGGGAGAGGACGAGTAAAATCAAAGAAAAGGGGCGAAACAGAGGTGTTTTCGCCCCTTTTTTGCGGGAAAAGGGTTGTGTCGCTCTTGTAAAATGGCAAACTTATGATAAAATAAAAATGTTACGCACTTTTGGTCTTTGGTTTCCAAAGATAACCATATTTTAGCAGAGGAGGTGGCCGGCAGTGCGCTTGAAACAGGTGGAGATCAACGGATTCAAATCCTTCCCCGACAAAGTGGAGATCAACTTTGACGAGGGCATCATCGCCATTGTCGGCCCCAACGGGAGCGGCAAGAGCAACGTGGTCGACGCGGTGCGCTGGGTGCTCGGGGAGCAGAGCAGCAAAACGCTGCGCGGCGGCAAGATGGAGGACGTCATCTTCACGGGGACGCAGCACCGCAAGGCGGTGGGTATGGCCGAAGTGTCGCTGGTGATCGACAATGCCGACGGCGCGCTGCCAACGCCGCTCGCCGAGGTCAAGGTCACGCGGCGTCTCTACCGCTCGGGCGAGAGCGAATACCTGCTGGCCGGCCGCCCCGTCCGTCTCAGAGACATCCACGAGCTCTTTATGAACACCGGCATCGGACGCGACGGGTATTCCCTGATCGGCCAGGGCAAGATCGCCGAGGTGCTATCCAGTCGCAGCGAGGATCGCCGCGCCATCTTTGAGGAGGCGGCGGGCATCTCCAAATACCGTTACCGACGCGCGGAGTCCGCGCGCCGTCTTGAGGCAACCGAGAGCAACCTCGTGCGACTGCGCGACATTCTGGGGGGCTAT
>CABRXB010000357.1 GCA_902474785.1 uncultured Eubacteriales bacterium
CCACCGGTTGGGCCCCGCCGGTGACGACATATTCCGCGCCCTTCGCGACGCGCAAGACGAGCACATCGTACTCATGAACAACATTGCAAAATTTACGCACAGGGCAATGGGGGCGTTCAACGTGCAAGACCTCGAAAGGCAGACGGTCAGGGTGGAGCTGGGGGACAAAAAGACAATTTTGTCAAGAGCGCAGCTCATGGAGCTCTATGTGCTCTCTCAGAGAAAGCAGGCGCACGAGCATTTGTTCAAGGGTGGTGTGGAGCTGGCGCCGGTTCGCGACGGGGCAAAGCTGATCGCAGAGGCGAGAACGCTCAAAAACGCAACCCCAGAGCAGCTTGCCACGGCCTTTGAGCAGCTTTCGGAGCAGGAAATCGCGCTTTGCAAGTCTTTGCAGGGCTACCTTTCGGGCGAGCTGGCAAAGGTGGGCAATCAGGCAAGCCTTGCTGTGTTCAACATTGAGAAGTTCAAGGAAAAGGATTACTGGCCCATCCGCGTCTCCAAAAAAGAGCTTCACACAAATATAGAGGGTTGGCAGGCCGTCGCCTCCATCGCCAATAAGGGCATGACCAAGGCGACCACGCCCAAAGCGAGTAACGCCATACGCGTGGGCAGTATCTTCGACACCTTTTCCGCACACTGTGCAGACATGGCGACCTATGCCTCCTACCTTGGCGCAGCCGAGGACGCAAGGCGGATTTTGAACTGTGAACTGAAGACAGAGTCAGGCGACAAGCTTGGCAATGTGAAGGAAACGCTGGATATTGTTTTCGGACATAACAAGGGCACGGATTACATGGAGAAACTGCTGACCGACGTGGCGCGGGGCATGGAGGCAAAAGACGGCGGCTCTTACACAGGCGGGATGCTTTCGGCATACAAGGCTTCGGCCATTGGAGGCAACCTGCGCGTGGTGATTCAGCAGCCCACCGCCATTTTGCGGGCGCTGGACATGATCGACGCGAAATATCTGGCCACGGGCCTTGCGCCAAATGACGGCTGGAACAAGGCCAAGAAATACGCCCCCATCGCCCAGTGGAAGGACTGGGGCTATTTTGACACGCACACCGGCCGGCAGATGAAAGACGTGCTCTTTGAGAGCGATTCCAAGCTGGAGAAGGCAAAAAGCGCCTCCATGTGGTTGGCTGGCAAGGCCGACAGCGTGTCGTGGGGACTGTTGTGGAACGCCTGCGAAGCGGAACTCAAAGACAAGAACCCAGAGCTCAAACCGGGTTCGACCGAATTTTACGAGGCGGCAGCGGCGCGCTTCACGGAGATTGTGGATCACACGCAGGTGGTGGATGGCATTTTGCAGCGTTCGCAGGCCATGAGAAAAACAGACACGTCGGCAAAGCTGGTCACGGCGTTTATGGCGGAGCCCACCAAGCAGGTCAACATGCTGACCACGGCCATTTACGACTTGCGCCATGCAAAAGACGAGCAGACGCAGCAGCAAGCGCAGCGCAGGCTTTCCAGAACATGCTTTTCTCTGGCGGTTTCGGGCGTGGCAAACGCGGCGGCACAGTCGATCATCGACGCCATGCGCGACGACGATCGGGAGAAAAAATACTGGCAGCGATGGCTGGACGCCTTTTTCGGAGAGCTCGACGGGACGCAGGGCGGCGTCGCGCGCGCTGCCGCGTTTGCCACGGGCAATCTTGCCGACGCGTTTGACCCTTCCGGCTATTTCCCTGTGCTCAAAGATGTGGGCTCTATCATGGCCGGCCACGACGTATCTCGTATGGACATGGCAGGGATAGAGCAGGTGGTCACGGCGGGGAGAACCCTTGTGAAAAGCATGGAGAGCGACAGCAAGC
>CABRXB010000358.1 GCA_902474785.1 uncultured Eubacteriales bacterium
CCACAGGCAACTTTGTCTGTTTTTGTCGTTGCCCTTTTTCTGTTTTTCTGATACGTTATACTTAAAATAGGCTTGTTTTCCTCTCAACTTTGCCTGATACACGGTTTTTTACCCCCAACCACCCTGAGAGGAGCGGCAATCAGGATCCCTGGCTATGAATTTCTCTACAACATTGATCTGCCGCCCCTTGGTTTTTTTCTGCTGGCCATCGCTCTGCTGCTGCGCAAAAAATGGTTGTCCTCTGCTATATCCTGTTTCTTTGTTGCCCGCTTTTCCGGCTCGCCGGATATTATCTGTTTTATTTCTACTGAAATGCCATCTTGCCAAAAAAGGAGGTGCAGAGCATACCCCCGCCTCACTCCTCGCGACGTCATGCTGCAACTGTGGGACGGTGCAACGAAAGCGCAGACAAGCCGGGATGAAACCCCTCTTCTCAATCTGCTTGAGAATCCCTCTCTGAGCAGCTTTATGAAAAAAGAACTGTTGATCAACATTACCGATATTCCCACGCTGGTTGAATTCACTGACGACGCCGATGGCAAGGTGGCCTTCACCGCCATGAAAATGCTGTGGATTTTGGAGCCACAAATCGCAGGCGAGCTGGCCGACGAAATTTTGGCTGACCCGCAGGAGTACGACAGCGAAAAGGTGCGCGCCGCCATGCTTGCCAAGGGCATCGCTCTGGAGGAGACCTGCTCGGCTTCGGTAAACAAGACGACAAGCAAGTCGCTAAGCCCGGCATATTTCACGGAGCTCAAAGACTTTGCCGATTTTTGCATGAATGTGGACTATATGACGCTTGTCACCACAGCCAGGCCTTAGCTTCAATTTGAGGAGCGTCTCAACGAAATTTGCTCTTTCACTTTTATGCCAACTGATGGACGTTCCCTGAATGGAGACCGCCTTTTACAGAAAGGAGTTTTGTGATGAACCCAATAGATTTTGTGCCTTTTGCCTTTCTGTTGCTTGCTGCCGCGCTTTTATGGCGCAGGGAAGACTTTTTGAGTGGCACGCTGCTGCTTGTTATCCCCTACCTCTTTTGCGTTGTGGGCGGGGTGATGTGTACCCCCTAATACACTGCAGCGCATGAAAACAGGCGCCGCCATATCCTTATATAGAAGGTGATTGCATGCTCTATCGCGATCTCAAAGTCATGTTTGGCGGCGGTGTTGTCATGATTGCCGTCACGGGCCTGTGCCTGCTGGTTCAGGACTTTTTCTGGATACCTTTGATCTGGTATTTTCTTGCCCTGCTTCTTTTTCTTGCCCTCGTCTGGTGCTGGACGATGGCGCGTGGGGCGTCACGTATACAACGCGTGTTAAACTTTCTTATTCTGGCAATCAGCGGTGTGCTCACCTTTGCCGTCATGAGCTCTGTTGTACGCACCAATGGTTTTTTGCATAGTCAGGTCGAGGCACTGCTCTCGCTCTTTTCGTGACTGTTCACTTTTTGCATTCTCTTCGAATTCCCGCCTCACCAGCGGCGCGACAGTGACACGAAGGAGGAAACTTCATGAAAACCCCTTTGCAAAAGCTGACCTTGCGCAACCTAGCCCTTGCCATCGCAGGCGGCGGGCTTGGCATCTCTTTTGCCTCCATTCTTTACGACAGGGAGCTCTTTTGTTTTGGCTTTGCCGAAGGATTGATCATGCTGGGTATGGCTTGTGCACTTTGTGGAATCGGCCATTGGTTCAAAAACAAGCCAATCGTCATCGGCGGCCTCATGCTGCTCTGCTTGACTGCCGGGCTGTTCTTGCTCCTATTGGATCACATCGTGTTGTAGTACGTAACCGCCCCACAGATCAACAAA
>CABRXB010000359.1 GCA_902474785.1 uncultured Eubacteriales bacterium
AAGACTTACAACTTGGAGGAATGCCTATGGCCAGTTCGAGCGGACGCCGCGTCACATTGGGGACCATTGTCAGGCGCGTTGTTTTTTCCCGCACGGTCTTTGTCATTTTGCTTCTGGTGCTTCAATTTGCACTGTTGCTTCTGCCCTTTCGTCAGCTCTCCACCTACTCCCTGCTGTCGGCAGTCATGATCATCTACATTGTCAACAAACGCGCCAACCCCGATTTTAAGCTGACCTGGATTATCCCCATTGCCGTGCTGCCGGTGTTTGGCGCTCTGATCTATCTCTTTTTCAAGGTGCAGCCGGGGCTTTATTTTGTCAAGCGACGCACCAAGCGTCTGGCGCGACAGCGCCTGACCACCGACGTGGCGCCGCCCGACGGTCTGTTTCGCTACCTGGCAAGACTCGGGTTCCCGGTGTATGACGACAGCGTGGTGACCTACTACCCCATGGGCGACGATCTGCTTGAAGAGATGATTGCCTCAATGGAGCGGGCAGAAAAATTCCTCTTTGTGCAGTATTTCATTGTGGCGGAAGGGGAGATCTGGGACAGGGTTCGCGATGTGCTCGAACGCAAGGCGGCAAATGGCGTCGAAGTTCGCCTGATGATGGACGGGCTTGGAAGTTTGGGTCGTCTTCCAAAAAACATCTGCGAACAGCTTGAAGCGCGCGGCATTGCGTGTCGCATCTTTTCGCCCATTCGACCCATCCCCTCGGTGCTGCAAAACAACCGCCTGCACCGCAAGATCTTGGTGGTCGACGGCAAAGTGGCCTTCACAGGCGGCGTCAACCTGGCCGACGAATATGCCAATCTGTCGGTGGCACACGAGTGGAAGGATGTCGGCGTCATGGTGGAGGGCGGCGCGGTGGCCAGCCTGACCAGCATGTTTTTGCAGACGTGGGCGCTGTATGAGAAGGGCAGAGACGTCACGGTGGAGTATGAGCCCTATCTGGCCTGCTGCCCCGTGCCGGGCGAGGGCTTTGTGGCGCCCTTTGGCGACAGTCCCTTTGACGAAGTTGACGTCGGAAAACGGGTGTATCTCGACATCATCAACAAGGCCGAGAGCGAGGTGCACATCATGACCCCCTATCTGATCATCGACAGCGAACTGCTGGAAGGGCTCAAATATGCGGCGGCCCGCGGCGTCGACGTGGAGCTCATGATGCCCGGCAAGTCGGACAGCAAGCTGTTGGGACTTGGCGCCATCAGCTACTATGGCGAACTCATCGAGGCCGGAGTCAGGATTTTGGTCTATCAGCCTGGCATGGTGCATGCCAAGACCTGCGTGGCGGATCGTCAGCGCGCCGTGGTGGGCACCATCAATCTCGACTACAGAAGCCTGTTCATCAACCTGGAGTGCGGCTGCTATCTGCGCGATTGCGACGCTGTGCTCGATGTGGAAAAGGACTTCGTCCAAAGCAGGGAACACTGCGTGCCCATGACCATGGAGGATGTGCGGGGCATTCCGCTTTACGAGCGGCTCATCAGCAGGATTTTGCGCCTGTTCGCCCCGCTGCTGTGAATTTTTGGCCGTTTACAAAGAGGGGCATGCATGCAAGCCCCTCTTTTGACAACTCAGAGCTTTTCTGCGAGGGAAAATCCTGCGGCATACACGCCCCTTCATACGGGGGCCCGCCCCACGGCTTCGCCCTTGGCGAAGCTGCCCGCTTTTTCACGCGGACAGAGGAGAGGCGCCCTTTGCCAGCCCGGGCGGGGCGCCTGCTCAAAGCGCAACTTTGCCAACAAACGCGTGGAAAAGCGCGTTTTGCGCCGTTGGCGCATCGTGGGGCGGGCCAG
>CABRXB010000360.1 GCA_902474785.1 uncultured Eubacteriales bacterium
TGCTCTTTTTGCAGGGCGGCGCCTCAACCCAGTTTTCAATGGTTCCCATGAACCTCATGGAAAAGGGCGGCACGGCGGCCTATGCCGAAACCGGCAGCTTTGCCAAAAAAGCGGCTGCCGAGGCCAAACGCTGGGGCAAGGTTGTCACGGTGGCCTCCAGCAAGGATGAAAACTACAGCTATATTCCAGACATCACGGCCGACATGGTACCGCAAGACGCCGCCTATTTGCACATCACCGGCAACAACACCATCTATGGCACGCAGTATGCCGCGTTTCCCAAGGTCTCTGTGCCGCTTGTGGTCGATCTGTCCTCCTCCATTTTGGGCAGAGTATACGATGTGACCGAATGCGGCCTTATCTATGCCGGCGCGCAGAAGAACATGGGCCCCTCGGGGCTGACCGTCGTCATCGTGCGCAAGGATTTGCTGGGCAAGGCCGGCGATGAGGTGCCCGCCATGCTCAACTATGCGCTGCAGGCCGACGCCGGTTCGATGTACAACACGCCCCCCTGCTATTCCATCTACATTGCCGGCCTGGTGTTCGACTATCTGCTCGAGCAGGGCGGCGTGCCCGAGATGGAGCGCCGCAACGCCGAAAAGTCTGCGCTGCTCTACTCCATTCTCGACGAGAGCAAGTTTTACAGGGGATCGGCGCGCGCCGACTCCCGTTCCAATATGAACGTCACCTTCACGCTGCCAAGCGACGAGCTGACCGGCGCCTTTGTCAAGGGCGCGGCGGCGCAGGGCATGATCAATCTCAAGGGCCATCGCGCCGTGGGCGGCGTTCGCGCGAGCATCTACAACGCCATGACGCTTGAGGGCGTGCAAAAGCTGGCGGACTATATGAGACGATTTGAAAAGGAGAACGGCTGACATGCCTTATGCAATCAAACTGCTCAACAACATCGCGCAGGCGGCAAAAGAACTGCTGCCTGAGGATTCCTATATTCTGGGCACGGAGGTGCCCGCGCCCGACGCCATCATCGTGCGCTCGGCCGATATGCACGCGTATCAGAGAAATTCCGAGCTTGTAGCCATCGCCCGTGCAGGTGCGGGGGTCAACAACATCCCCCTTGAGGCCTGCGCAAAGGATGGCGTTGTGGTCTTCAACACGCCCGGCGCCAACGCCAACGCCGTCAAGGAGCTTGTGATCTGCGCGCTGCTGCTGTGCGGCAGAGACGTGGTGGGCGGCATCACCTGGGCCCGCAATCTGGCCGGCTGCTGTGAGGATGTCGAACCCACCGTGGAAAAGGGGAAGAAAAACTTTGTGGGCGGGGAGATCTGCGGCAAAACGCTGGGCGTCGTGGGCCTTGGCGCCATCGGCGTCAAGGTGGCAAACGCCGCCGCATCCCTGGGCATGAAGGTGACGGGGTTTGACCCCATGCTCAGCCCCGCCGCTAAAAACGCGCTATGCGACGAGGTGACGGTGCTCGATGAGCTCGACGACCTGTGGGGCCAGTGCGACTACATCACGCTGCACCTGCCGCTCAACGACCACACCCGCCACATGGTGGGCGCCACACAGCTCTCGGCCATGAAGCCGGGCGCCGTGCTGCTCAACCTTGCGCGCGGCGGCCTTGTGGACGAGGCCTCCCTGCTCGCGGCCCTGGACGAGGGGACGCTGCGCGGCTATGTGACCGACTTCCCCAACGAGACGGTCATCAGCCATCTCAAGGTGCTGCCCATCCCGCATCTGGGCGCTTCGACCCCCGAATCGGAGGAAAACTGCGCGCTCATGGCGGCGCAGCAACTGCGCGACTATCTGGAAGAGGGCGTGATCCGCAACTCGGTCAA
>CABRXB010000361.1 GCA_902474785.1 uncultured Eubacteriales bacterium
AACGGCTGCGGCTGATCCACTAAACAAAATCAATATTTTGTCCTGTAAAACGCAGAAAATTTTCCAAATATTACTTACTGCATCTGTATTTTAGCATGCTTTTTGTCAAATGACAAGAATTTTCCTTGCGCAGAGCGCGCAAAACAGGCTGGTCAACAAGGATGTGCGGCCAACCTTGTTTTTTAGCGTCCTTTTCTGCATTTTCACAGGTTTGCACAGGGCCTCAATGCAAAAAAATGTCCCCTGATCAGGGTGGTAAAAGCACAGGCAGGACAAAATATTGATTTTGTCCACATGAATTGTAAAGGTGGAAAGGGAGAAGACGAGATGGGCGATTCGCATGACAAATCCTCTTTCTTGGAGATGCTGTTTGATCAAATGAACTGTGAATATCTTTCCGACTTGAGGTTTCTCTCCCGCTTGCAGCGTCAAAAGCTGGCGCGAATGGTGGAGTGCGTTCCGGCTGAGGATGTGGCGCTGTGCGAGTGGAACGATGCGCTTTTTTACCTGCTTGACGCATCTCCGGAGCAGAGCAGTGCAGCGGCAAAAAGACGGTTGCTGGAGAGCCTTTTGACATGATGTGCCGGGCAGAAGACAAAGCCTCTTGCCGTCTTGGTCTCATATCGTGAAAAAAGACCGAGCGTTTTCGGAAAGGCCAGACATGCCCGGCGAGCGCGGACACTCAAAAGGGCATACGCTTTTGACGTGCAGGGCCGATGGCCACGCGTTTTTCGAATGGGCTAGTTGCGTTGAGAACTCTATTTTGTGCACATCTCTTTGAGAGGTGTGTACATTTTGTTTTTTGGGGTGTATTTTCTCTTTTTTGTCTTGTGCAAAAAGTGGGGATGGATTTTGAATTTAGGTTGAAACGGCGGGAGGGGATAGTGTATAATGAATCGGAAAAGACATGCAAAGAGGTGGTTTTCCTTGCAGCCTGTATACAGGCGGATTTTATTGAAACTCAGCGGCGAAGCCCTCAGCGGGTACGCCCAGGGCGGCTCTTGTATCGACGGAGCCTTTTTGTCCACGCTGTGCCGGGAAATTGAGCGCATGGTAAAGCTGGGCGTACAGGTCGCCATTGTCTGCGGCGGGGGCAACATCTGGCGCGGACGCACCGTGCCCGACATGGATCACACCCGCGCAGATCAGGCGGGCATGCTCGCCACAGTCATCAACGGACTGGCCCTTCAGGATGCGCTTTTGCGTCAAAAGGTCAAAGCGGAGCTTTTCACCGCCTTTGAAATGGGGCCGGTGGCGCGCCGATACACGAGGGCGGACGCCCTTTCGGTGCTCGAAGGCGGCGGCGTTGCGATTTTGGCCGCCGGAACAGGGCACCCCTATTTTACGACCGATTCGGCCGCCGCGCTGCGCGCAGCGGAGCTTGAGGTCGACGCCATTTTGATGGCCAAGACCATCGACGGCGTCTACACGGCCGACCCAAAGAAGGATAAGGACGCAACCTTTTTGCCGGAGATCACCTGCAGCGAGGCGCTGTATCGTCGCCTTGGCGTGATGGACGCCACCGCCATGGCCCTGTGTATGGACAACCGCATCACCATCCGCGTGTTTGCCATGGACCCGCTTGACAACCTGCTCAAGGTGGTGTGCGGGCAACCAATCGGCAGCGTGGTGTCAGGCTGAGATAACCCCCATCGCACCGATTTTAAAAATTCGTGTCATGACAGACGTATGGAGGTAGTAACATGAAAGAGATGTACCGTGAATATGAGGACAAAATGAGCAAGGCCATCGCCGTTTTGGAAGCGGAATACAAGACGCTGCGCGCCGG
>CABRXB010000362.1 GCA_902474785.1 uncultured Eubacteriales bacterium
ACGCCCAGTTCCAGCACCTGTGTCACGCGGCATTCCAGCGTGAGGGGGCTCTGGTCGAGGATGGGACACGAGAGCGTGCCGGGGGAGACCGTGAGGCCCAGGTGGGCCAGCTTGTCGAGCTCCCTGCCCGACCTGACGCCGCAAAAATCGGTTGCAGCCGCAAGCTCTCTTGTGGTGAGGTTGAGCGCGAAGACGCCGGTCTTTGAGATCAGATCGTGGCTGAGGCGTTCCTTGCGGATGGAGACATAGGCCATGGGGGGCTCGCTGCATGCGATGCCGGTCCAGGCCGCAGTCATGACGTTGGGGCGATCCATGTCCCCGCAGGTGACCAGCATCACGGGCACCGGGGCCATCAGCGTGCCGCCCTTCCAGATTTGCTTGCTCATGATGGTTCCTCCTCTTTTTGAAGGGAATCAGGGGGCCCTTGTGTCGACACAGAAAGGGGGGATGCCGCTGTTTGGCCTGCTCCCTCGATCGCGTCGTCGGCCGCATCAAAAGGGGCGTCCAGGCCGCGCTGCTGTTTTTGCTGGTTGATCGCTTTTTTGAGGTTGTAGCACACGATGGCGCCCACCACGATCACGGCGCCCAGCATCGCCACCTTTGAAATGGTCTCCTTGTAAAAAAGCGCCACCCAAACGGGGTTGAGCACCGGTTCGAGGCCGGAGGTCAGCGAGGCCATCACCGGAGGCACGGCCTCAAGGCCGCGTGAGAAAAAGATGTAGGCAAGGCCGAGCTGAAAAAAGCCGAGCATGAACACCGCGCCCATCACGGGCGTTGAAAAATCGGTCTCCCGGATGAGAAAGGGGATGCCGATCAGTCCGCTGGCAATCTGGCCAATCAGGATGGAGGAGAGCGAGTCTGCCCCCGGAAAGGTGTTGAGCATGAAAACTCCGGCATAGGTCGCGCCCGACAAAATGGCCAGCAGATTGCCGAGCCCGCCGCCGCTCGTGAGGCTGTCGATGAAAAAGCAGACGATGCCGGCCAGCACGACCGCGCAGGTGACAAGGTCGAGGCGGGTGGGCTTTTCGTGGAAAAAGATGGCCATGATGAAGATCAGAAAAATCGGGGCCGTGAACTGCAGCACAATGGCGTTGGCCGCCGTGGTCAGCTTGTTGGAGATGACATAGAGCGTTGTGGTGGCGCACATGCAAAACGCCCCCGTGAGAACGCCTTTGTTGACCACCAGCCTGTGGCCGGTCTTCTTCATATAAAGGGCGATCATGGCGATCGAGATGAGATTGCGTGCGCCGTTGATGGAGAGCGGTTGCCAGGGGATGAGCTTGATGCCAAGCCCGCCCAGCGAAAAGAGCAGGGAGGCCAAAAAGACATAGAGGGTGCCCCTGCGCACCGAGATGCGGCTCGCTTCCATTTGAGACAAGGGGAAAATCTCCTTTCGTCGAGAGGACTGCGCAAAGCCCGTAAAACCCTGCGCCCCTCTGTTTTTTCGGGGTGTCTTCAGGGCGTTTCATACAGGCGCGCCAGTCCGCCTTCCGAGGTCTCCTTATACTGGTGAGACATGTCAAGGCCGGTCTGATACATGGTTTCCACAACCATGTCGAAGGAGATTTTGCGCGAATTTGTGAGAAAGTTAGCAAGGCGAACGGCGTTGAGGGCGCGCATGGCGGCCACCGCGTTGCGCTCGATGCAGGGGATTTGCACCAGACCCCGGATGGGATCGCAGGTCAGCCCGAGGTGGTGCTCCATGGCGATCTCGGCCGAGTATTCGATCTGGTCGAGCGTCATGTCGTAGAATTCGGCGAGCGCGGCCGCGGCCAT
>CABRXB010000363.1 GCA_902474785.1 uncultured Eubacteriales bacterium
CGTCGGGCGGCGCATCGAGCAAATCGTCAGGACAATCCATGGTCTTACACAGCAGAAGATCCCGAAAATGGGTGAGAAGCTCGGCGGTGGCCTGCGTCAGCTCCTGGGAGCTTGCGGCCAAGCGTTGCGCCGCGGCAAGCGCCGCCGCATTGTCCTGCGCGGCAAGCGCCGCAGAGACGCCAAACAGATACTCCCTGCCCGACAGCCCCGCGACCTCTGAGACCAGCGCCGCCGTCACCTCGTCGGCGGACACGGCGCACTGGTCGAGAATGGACAGCGCATTGCGCAGCGCCCCGTCGGACAACCTGGCGATCAGCGTGGCCGCGCGCGGTTCGAGCGAAATGCCCTCGGCCTGCGCCACCTGCGTCAATCTGGCGACAATCTCATCGGCCGGAATGCGCACAAATTCAAAGCACTGACAGCGCGAGAGAATGGTCGCCGGGATTTTGTGCCGCTCGGTCGTCGCCAGGATGAAGATGACGTGCGCGGGCGGCTCCTCCAGCGTTTTGAGCAGCGCGTTGAACGCACCGGACGAGAGCATGTGCACCTCGTCGATGATATAGACGCGGTAGCGCGCCACAGCCGGCGCATACTGCACCTCCTCGCGGATCTCTCTGACATTGTCCACGCCGTTGTTGGAGGCGGCGTCGATCTCCAGCACGTCGAGAATGGAGCCGTCGTCAATGCCGCGGCAGATGTCGCATTCGTTACAGGGGTTGCCGTTTTGAGGGTTCTCGCAGTTGACGGCCTTGGCCAGAATTTTGGCCGCCGTTGTCTTTCCTGTGCCTCTGGTGCCACAAAACAGATAGGCGTGGGAGAGCTGCCCGCTCTCCACCTCGCGGCGAAGCACCTGACGCAGCGCCTTTTGTCCGCACATCTCATCGAAGGTCTTCGGTCTCCACTTGCGATACAGCGCCTGATACGTTGCAACTCCCCCCTTTCAGATTTCCAAATCACAAAAAATCGGTGTCTTTGAAGGCCGCACACCCAGCGTCGAACACACTGTTATGCGCGGTACCGTCAGGGAAGACTCAAAACAGGCACTCTCGCGGCACATGCTCGGGTCCGCTTAATGCTGCTCGGTTCCCCGCCTGACATGGTTCACGGAGGAACATTGCGCAAGACCTGTCTCTCATCACCTTCACCTGGCGGGCAGACCACACAACAGGAGCCCTCAGCCGGGAATTCTCCCCCGCTATAGCGGATTGCGGGTGCAGGGCACCGCTATCTCCCCGAATAGTACGGCCTTCAAAAACACCGATTGTCTTAGTGTATCCCTTATTATAAACGAAATTGCGTCCGCCGTCAATGACAAAAAGCATGTCCTTCATTGTCAAACGATGGTGGCGCATGGGGCTTTGCGCCTTGATGTTTCTCCGGGCAGCTTGCCTACGTTTTCAACGGAGAGACTTTCCCTACCCCTCTTCTTTTTTAAAAAATCCTTTAAGCTGACCGCATCCGCACGCCATCCCAATTTGGCATATACTATGCGTCTATCAACGTGCTTGTGCAAAAAACTGAAAAGACAGGCGCGGCGATCCGTAAAACAGATGAAAAAAGGGGGGCAGGATGCGGCCCCCTTTTTCATATCACTGATATCCTTTTGTCCGGCAAAAGGCTAATCCCCTGTCCAGCCATCAGACGGCCGCCCACAGGTCGCGATGGTTTTTCTTTGCCCTGCCTCTGTAAGACCTGGGGCGACGCATGGAACCGCATGCCGTCCTCTTGGATCCCACCCTGAAACGCACTGCTTCCGGCGCACTGCTCACACCCGCA
>CABRXB010000364.1 GCA_902474785.1 uncultured Eubacteriales bacterium
TAAATGTAGATATATAGTTAAATTTGTTAAAATTCAGACAGTTGATTTTGCGACAAAAAATAAAAAACAGAAAGAAAATCTTACAAAACACACAGTTTCTCTTTGGTGAAATTGTGAAAAACAAAAACGAGTGTGAAACATGTGAACAAAGGTGCGCGCACAGTACTGGTAATGTATTAAATGGGAAAGTGGTTGTCGATCTGATGGAGAAGATTATTAAAGGTGCGCAGTTTTTTTTTTCACAGGTCGGCGGAGGGGCCCACGCAGTGGACTCCTCCGCCGACCTGTGCTACAGAATGGTCAAATTGTTTGATACAGCTTCGGTTTTTTGATACAATAGATGATGGCAGGCGTCAGTCTTCCGTCACATAGGACTTGGAGGGGTGTACCTTGCCGCTCTTAAACCACACGAGAGAGAAGACGAGGCCGGCTGCCATGACGCCCACATTGACGAGAATGGTCAGCATGTCGGAGTTCATAATCATGCCCCAGACGTTGGACAGAGAGGCGAAAAAGCAGATCCACATGACCACGTTGAAGATGCCGCGCGGCATCCGAAAGACGGATTTTTCCCACTGCTCGGGGAACATGTCGGGCAGCTTTCTCATGAAGAACACCATCAGGGTGGTCATGGAGTAGGAGCCCAGCAGCGTGAGGTCGGTGACGCGCGAGATGTCAAATCCCAAAAACAGGGGCGCCATGGTGATGAAATAGTAGATCACCAGGTATTTGGCCGGGGTTTTATACTTGGGGTGCAAAACGCCGAGGCTTTTGGGCAGCCAGCCGTCGTGCGACATCATGACCAGAGGTTTTGTGACAGAGCCGATGGTGCCGTTTAAGGTGGTGGCAGCCGCGCACAGCGCGCCGCCAACCATGAAGAAGACATACTCGGGCTGTGTGAAGATGTGCCTGGCGATGACGCCCAGCGTCTGGTTGGCAACCTGGTCAACCGGCAGGATGCCCGAGGCGGTGATGCCGACGATGGCAAAGAGGATGGCGATGGACACGGTGGAGATGGCGGCCGCCAGCGGGATGTCGCGCTTGGGGTTTTTGGACTCGGCCGAGTAGGGCATCAGCGAGGTGCCGCCCAGCAGCGAGTAGGTCAGCAGCGTCGAGGCAGCGAACAGGCCCTGGAGCCCGCCGGGCATCCAGTCGCTGTCAAAGAAGGTGCCCCAGTTGACCTTGGGCATGCCGCGGATGGCAAACCAGACAAGCGCCAGCAGCAGCGCGGCGGTCATGATGTTTTGGGCTCTGGCCATTATGTCGACGCCAAAGAAGTTGAGGACATAGAAGAAGGTGATCATGAGAGCGGCCACAAGCGTCTGGTTGCCGCCGCCCATGAGCTCGCAGAAGTAGAGCGCAAAGGTCTGCGCATAGAGGTTGAGGCCCAGGTTGGCCAGCAGATAGATGGCGAGGTAAAACCCGCCCCATTTCTCGCCGAGAAAGAGATTCGCCTGGGTGTATCCGCCGCCGATCAGTCGGATACAGGAGCACATCAGAATGGTGGGAACGCCCATGCAGATGACCCACACAGCCGCGCCCAGATATGCAATGCAGATGGAACGGCCGGTGATTGCAATGGCACGCCCTGTGAAGACAAGGACGCCGGAACCGATGATGATGCCGGCTGAAATGGAAAACAGATCCCAAAAGCCAAGTGTTCGCTTGTAGTCTGGCATGCGATCGTCTGTTGCCATATTGGTGACGACAGGTTCATTTGACATGTGCAAATCCCTCCTTTTTGTTTGGTGGCACGCG
>CABRXB010000365.1 GCA_902474785.1 uncultured Eubacteriales bacterium
CACGCTCCGCGGCGTGCGCTATTACAACGACTCTATCGCCTCGAGCCCAACGAGAACCATGGCCTGTCTGAATTCCTTTGACCAAGAGCTGATTTTGCTGCTCGGCGGGTACGACAAGCACATCCCCTTTGACGAGCTGGGCGAGGCGCTTTGCGACAAGGCCAAGGCGGTCGTGCTGGTGGGACACACGGCAAACGCCATTGAGAGCGCCATTCGAAATGCAAAAAACTATGCCTTACACGCCCCGCTCATTTTGAAAGGGGACAACATGGAACAGGCGGTTGAAGCCGCTGCGCAGATCGCGGTCGAGGGCGACGTCGTTGTGCTCTCTCCCGCCTGTGCAAGCTTTGACCTTTACAGGAATTTTATGGAGCGCGGCCAGACATTCAAGGAATGTGTCGCCTCCTTAAAAGATCATACACAAGAAAGGAAGGGGTGAACTGCATGGACTTAAAACAAGTGCTCTTTGATCTGTCGGCCAAAACTGCAAGCTCCGGCATGGAGTACCGCACGGTGGACGCGGTCAAGGCGCTGTTTGAACCCTATTGCGACGAGATTGTGACAGATGCGCTGCACAATGTGCTGGCCATCCGTCACAGCGACGACAAAAACGCGCCCACGCTTCTCCTCGACGCCCACATGGACGAGATCGCCATGGTCGTCACCGGCGTGCGGGAGGACGGATTTTTGACCTTCGACAGCTTGGCCGGCATCGACCGCCGCACCATCCTGGCAACGGAGGTGACGGTGCATGCACAGGATGGGGACTACTATGGCATTGTCAGCGCCATACCGCCGCATCTCTCCACCGAGGAAGACCGCAAGAAGACGCCGGCGTTCGATGCGCTTTGTATCGACGTGGGCTATGGTGGAAAAACGGCAAAGGAGATCTTCTCCACGGGAGATTTTGTCACGCTGCGCCAGCGTCCGGCCCAACTGCTGGGCGACGTCGTCACGGGCAAGACCTTTGACGACCGCGCGTCGGTGACCGCCATCTTGTACGCGCTGCACGAGCTGCGCGGCATCAAGCTGCCCTTTCACGTCTGCGCCCTGCTGTCGGCGCAGGAGGAGCCGGGGCTGCGCGGCGCCAAGGTGGGCGCCTATCGCATCGCCCCACAGGAGGCCATCGCGATCGACGTGTGCCATGCGCTGATCCCCGAGTGCCCGCGCGAGCGCACCGCCGTGATGGGCAAGGGCCCTGTTTTGACCTATGCGCCCATTCTCGACCGCGCCATGACCGATCGGCTGCTCGAGGTGGCAAAAGACCGCAATATTCCCTGTCAGACCGAGGCCTCGGTCGGCACCACCGGCACCAACGCCTACGCCATTTTCGCCACCAACTACGGGGTGAAAACGGCGCTCATCTCCATCCCGCTCAAATATATGCACTCGGCCATTGAGACCATCGACATGCAGGACGTGAAAAGCGTCGGCAGGTTGCTCTTTGCCTATATGCTCGACAAAAAGGAGGCGATGACCGGTGCTTGACCTCATCAAAACACTGTGCGAGCCCCGCGGCGTGCCGGGGGACGAAGGGGAGATTGCCGCCCTCATCGCAGAACTCGCAAAGCCGATGGCCGACTCTGTGGAGATCGACACGCTTGGCAATGTTCTGGCCTTCAAAAAGGGCAAACGCAGCGACAAGACGCTGATGGTCGACGCCCACATGGACGAGGTGGGCATTCTTGTCAACTATATCACGGAAGAGGGCTTTCTCAAGTTCACAGGCGTGGGCGTGGATGCGCGCGTCCTCAAC
>CABRXB010000366.1 GCA_902474785.1 uncultured Eubacteriales bacterium
GCAGTCTCCTTTCCTGTTAGTACAGCAGCACGGGCTTACCGGCTGCGCGCGTCATGTTGTTGATGTTGGGAACGACCACGCGGGCAAGCGTCTTACCATCCACAACGAGGTTCACATTGATGGGCTCGCGGCTGCCCTGTGCCAGTGCCTCCATGACGGCCTGCTTGATGGTCGAAAGCGGCGCTTCGACGTTCGTTCCGCTCTTCTGATCGCCCAGCACGGCAAGAAACTTTCGGTTCGGCGGGATGACCGCACCGCTCGCAAGCGCTGGGATATCGTTGTACACAGGCGCATTGCCGTCTAAGTTCTGCGCCGCCACGCGACGGCTGCGCGCCGGTGCCTTTGTCGATACGCGCGTACCGGTAAAGCCGGACGTTGCTTTTCTGACTTTGGAATCGTCCACACTATCGACAAAGAACTTGAGGGCAAGGCCGATTGCCGCCGAGATAATAAATGCAGTACCGGCGCTGACGATTCCCAGCGCTGCAAGGCCAACGCCAAGAACACCGGCCAGCAGTCCAAGAAGTACGCTGCGCCCGATGCTGACAAGCCGCTGCGTGCCCTTCTTCGGGTCTTTGCGGACGCTGTAAATGCTCAGTCCGAGAATCAGGCCTAATCCCATGCCGACGACTGTACCGACGCCCGGCGTCACGATAGAGCCGATGACTGCACCAAGCAGCGCGCACAGCACGACGATCAACTCGGAAAGAAGCTGCGATTTGCCGCCGTGTTCCTCGTCCCCCTCTGCAAAGCCGGTGAGATAGAGGCCGAGGATCGCACCCAGGCTGAAACCGGCCACGCCGCCGGTGATGCCAAGAAACACGCTGCCAAGCAGCGCACCGAGCAAAGCCGTGATGACCACGATCCACGCATCCTCTGCGTCCATCTCGGTTTTCCATGTTTCGGGGTCAAGGCCCACAAGGTACAGCCCCAGCAGCACGCCGAGGGATAAACCGATGACGCCGCCCGTGATGCCGCCGAACGCCGCGCCGAGTGTTGCACCGAGCAGCGCCGTTAAAACGGTCAGCCATGTTGCCTTGCTCTTGGGGATAACTTTCTTGTCAAAGCTCCATTTTAGGTCATCCACGACGATCTCAAGCCCCGCGCGGATGGTCTTAAAGATATCGTTGATCTTCTGGAACACCTTGTCGAGCTTTTCCATCATGGGCCCTTCGTCAAAATCAAAGTCCGGCGCAATGGCGGATGCTCCGCCGCCACCGCCGCCAACGGACGTTGTCGTGCTGAGTTTGTTGATCTCATCAAACGCCGCGAGCGCGTCTGTCGCTTCCTTTGCCGCCTTGCCAGTCGCGTCAATGGCGGCAGCCTCTTTGTAGAGGTTTTTGCCCGATGCCTCCATGCTCTTCTTTGACTTACCGCTCAGAATCGAAATGATCGTCACGATCTCCGACACAATGGCCGCAAGCAGATTCATTAGCCACGTCAGCGCCGGAATGAGTACGTCCATCATAGGCGCGGCCAGCGTCAGCAGCGCACCTTTGAGGCGGGCAAAAGCGTCGGATGCCTCTGTGCTGGTCGCAATAGCCGCCTTGATCTGCTTGCGTAGCGCCATGAGCGCCGCCGTGATGACTGAGAATACAAGCATAGAGCGCGCTAAACTCTTGACCTGATCTCTGAAACGCGCGGCATACTGGCCCGCTTTGGCAAGCGCGGAATTCTCCGCCTCGCGCTCCCTGCGTTCCTGCTCCGTATTAGCAATCAACTCACCGGCAGC
>CABRXB010000367.1 GCA_902474785.1 uncultured Eubacteriales bacterium
ATGTGGTGGTATTTGAATAACCTTTTTCGATAAACAGCGACAAAGCGGCTTCCATTATCTCGGCTCGGCGCACCTCCCATTCTTTTTCGTCACGCATCTGGTGCCTCCTCTAAAAAAGAGTACAGCAGAAAACAAGCAGTCTTTGCGTCCTGCACCGCATGCCAAAGCTCACAAAAGGAAGAGACAGGCGCATATATCGTCGCCTGTCTCTTCCTTTTGGTCTTATTTTCTTTTTTAACCCAACCGGTCTTTCTTGTCTGCTACCTTCTAAAGTCCAGATTGCAAGCAAGCACTTTAAGAAGCAGTAACCTGTTTGACCGCCTTTCTCTGTAAAAAGGTGATCACAGCGATACTTGCGATGCCAATGACATCGGTCAAAAGCCCGGTGTCAATGAGCATCAGCCCTCCGCCGATGCAGATCAAACGCTGCACCCAGGTTAATTTTGTCTCCATAAAGCCCTCCATGCCCGTTGCGACACCGTACATCCCGATAAACGAGGTCAGCGTGATCTGCGCAGCTTTGTAGAGCGGCGCTCCCAGCAGCAGCATCTCGGGGCTAAAGGCGAAGACATAGGGAATGATAAAGGCGGCAATGGCAATGCGCGTGGCCGTCACCCCCGTCTTGAAGGGGTTGGACTTGGCAATTGCCGATCCCGCATAGGCGGCCAGCGCCACGGGGGGCGTGATGTCGGCCACAATGCCAAAGTAGAACACAAACATGTGCGCCGCCAAAACGGGCACGCCCAGCTTGACAACGATGGGCGCTGTGATGGTCGCCATGATGACGTAGTTCGCCGTTGTGGGAACGCCCATACCCAGGATGATGCAGGCGATCATTGTGAAGAAGAGCGCCAGGATTTTGATGCCGCCCGACAGCGCCAAAAGCCCCGTGGCAAGCTTGAGGCCAATGCCCGTGAGCGTCACAATGCCAACGATGATGCCTGCAATGGCGCAGGCCACAGCCACACTGATTGCGCTGCGCGCACCGTTTTCCAAAGCGTCCAGAAATGTGGAAAAGGTCATGCGGGTATCCTTGCGGAACATACTGACCACAATCGACGTGAGAATTGCATACACCGCCGACATCGAGGAGGTCTTTCCGCTCATCATGCAGTAGACCAGCACCACCAGCGGCAGCAGCAAATACCCCTTTTGCAGCATGATCTTGCCAAAGTTGGGCACATCCGCCTTGTCAAGCCCGCGTAAATTGAGTTTTTTGGCCTCAAAGTGCACCATGAGGAAGATACCGGTGAAGTACAAAAACGCAGGCAAAATAGCGGCGATCACAATTTGGGAATAGTCGTACCCCGTAATCTCGGCCATCAAAAAAGCTGCAGCGCCCATGATAGGCGGCATGATCTGGCCGCCGGTGGAGGCGGCCGCCTCCACCGCGCCGGCAAATTCCGGCGGGTAGCCCGTTCTCTTCATCATGGGAATGGTAAAACTGCCCGAACCCACGGTATTTGCCACAGAGCTGCCTGAAATCATGCCCTGCAATGCCGATGCGATGACCGCAACCTTGGCGGGCCCTCCAGTCGCCGCGCCAGCGATGGAGTTGGCAACGTCGATAAAAAACCTGCCCACTCCCGTCTTGTCAAGAAAGGAGCCAAACAGGATAAAGAGCACAATGAACGTGGAGCAAACCCCAATCGGCGTGCCCATCACACCTTCTGTTGTGTAGAACAAATGTGAGATGATGCGCTTGGTGCTGAAGTTTGCATAAAAGGCGT
>CABRXB010000368.1 GCA_902474785.1 uncultured Eubacteriales bacterium
CCGCCACAAAGGGCTCGCCGTCCGACATGTCGTGCAGCAACAGGCCGCTCTCGCTCTCCCTGATGAGCGTGCCGCGCGGCACGCGGATCACAAGGTCGCGCCCGCTTTTGCCGGTGCAGTTTTTGCCCGCGCCCGGCGCGCCGTCCTCCGCCGCGTATTTTCGCTTATAGCGAAAGTCAAGCAGCGTGGAGAGATTGTCGTCGACCTGAAACACGATGTTGCCGCCTGCCGCAATATATTTCTCCCGATGAAAGGAGACGGCGCCATTGCCGCCGGTACCAGCCCGAATGTGAATTTTTGCAATGTCGACAAACATAGTTGTCTCCTTTCATGTGGAAAATCATCTGCGCACTTTCAAATCAAAACACGGACGGCCTTGCCGCCTCGTTTTTTGTCCACGCAGCTTTCATTTGTGAAGAAAAGGTCTCAGGCCGGGCGGCCTGAGACCTTCGGGACTACTGAACGTCGTAAACCGAAACGCGCTTGCGATCCTTGCCCACCCGCTCAAAGCGAACGGTGCCGTCAACCAGGGCAAACAGGGTGTCGTTGGAGCCCCTGCCCACATTGATGCCGGGATGGATCTTGGTGCCGCGCTGGGTGACCAGCACATTGCCGGCCTTGACAAACTGCCCGTCGGCCCGCTTTGCGCCCAGTCGTTTACTGGCCGAATCGCGGCCGTTTTTTGTGGAGCCTACGCCTTTTTTATGTGCCACTGTGGATTCACCTCCGAAAACACGTTAAGTCAAATGGGGAAATCAGGCGTTGATGCCGGTGATTTCAACCTTGGTATAGGGCTGTCTGTGGCCCTGCTTTCTTCTGTAGTTCTTCTTGGCTTTCATCTTGAACACATAGATCTTCTTGTTTTTTCCGTTTTTGACAACTTTGCCGGTGACGGTCGCGCCCTCCACTGTGGGAGCGCCAACGGTGACACCGTTTTCTCCGCCGACAGCCAGAACCTTGTCAAAGGTCACATCCTCGCCAGCCTCGGCGCCGAGCTTTTCGATGAACAAAACATCGCCAACCGACACCTTGTACTGTTTGCCGCCGGTAACCATGATCGCGTACATAACGTACACCTCTCTTTCTCTTTATGTAGAGTCACGCTGCAGACGGCAGGCTTGTGCGCCATTTGAAAAGCCGGATGCACGCGGGCTTAATTATTATATCAGGGTTTGAGAGGCAAGTCAACGTTTTTGTTTTGCGGCAAAACGCCCGCCTGTTTTGGGAATTCCCAAAGGCGCAAACCATGTTTTGCAGATGTTACCGCCGGGACAACAGAGGATCACAAACCCATTGCTTTGGGCTTCTTTTCAGGGTGAAATCCCCTTTATTATGGATTATTTTTCACGCTTATCCCAAGCTCCACTAAAAAAGCTGTTTCATTTTGGCTGCCGCAGCCTGTCGATTTTTCTTTTTCTCCCGGCGACAACCAAAAGCAGCGCGCTGAACGACCAAAACAGGGCGAACACCCCGGCGCAGTGGAAGAAAAACTGTTCCGGCAGCAGCAAGATGACAGGGTCTCTCAAGGGGTCGAAAAGCCAGTAGTCGTTGGAAAACAGCAGCTTGTGAAAGAGGGTAAAGGCGCCGGAGGGATTCACCGCCAGCGCGCCGCCCACCAGCGCAATGCAGCCGACCAGCGTCGCCCCTGCAATCAGAAAGGCCCTTTTGTCCACCGGGTCGCGTCGCCTGCGCCGCCACAGCCAGAGCAGGCCCAAAGCAGCCGCGATGC
>CABRXB010000369.1 GCA_902474785.1 uncultured Eubacteriales bacterium
AAGGGCGACCGCAAAATGTCGCTCGACGACAAGCAGGCGACCGATGAGATTTTAGCGCAGCTCAAAGACGCGGCCTATGCGGTGCAGCACGTCAAGAAGAGCAAGAAAAAGCGCAATCCGGCCCCGCCGTTTACCACCTCCACCTTGCAACAGGAGGCCTCGCGCAAGCTGGGGTTCACATCGAGAAAGACCATGTCGGTGGCGCAGGAACTGTATGAGGGCGTGGAGATTGCTGGCGTCGGACTTGTGGGTATCATCACCTACATGAGAACCGACTCGCTGCGCATCTCGGAAGAGGCGCTTGAGGAAGTGCGCACCTTTATCACAGAGCAATATGGCAAGGAGTTTTGCCCCAAGTCGCCGCGCCAGTACAAGAGCCGCGGCGGTGCGCAGGACGCCCATGAGACCATCCGTCCCACCACCCTCACGCTGCCGCCCGACAAGGTGAAGGACAGCCTGCCGCGCGACCACTATCGCCTGTATAAGCTGATCTGGGATCGCTTTCTCGCCTGCCAGATGGAAGCGCAGGTGCTCGACGTGGTGGCGGTGGACGTCTCGGCTAAGGGAAAAGAGGCACGCTATCTGTTCAAAGCCTCGGGCCACACGGTGGTCTTCCCCGGCTTTACCGCCGTCTATGAGGAGTCGACCGACGAAAAGAAAGAGGAGGAGGGCAAGCTGCCCGAACTCTCCGAGGGGCAGCCGCTCGATCTGAAAAACCTCTCGGGAGATCAGCACTTCACCCAGCCGCCGCCCCGCTACACCGAGGCCAGCATCATCAAGGCGCTGGAGGAAAACGGCATCGGCCGTCCCTCGACGTATGCGCCCACCATCACCACCATTCTCGCCAGAGAGTATGTGGTCAAAGACGGCAAGAGCTTTAAGCCCACGCCGCTTGGCGTGGTGACGACGACGCTCATGAAAAACCACTTTCAGGACATCGTCGACGTGGAGTTCACCGCCCACATGGAAGACAGTCTCGACAAAGTCGCCGGGGGAGAGATCGCCTGGTCGCAGGCCATCCGCGACTTTTACACCTCCTTTGAAAAGGAGCTCGAGACCGCCGAGGAGGAGCTGGGCGGCGTGCATTTCAAGGTGCCCGACGAGGAGACCGAGGAAATCTGCGAGAAGTGCGGCAGACACATGGTGGTCAAGAGCGGCCGCTATGGAAAGTTTCTGGCCTGCCCGGGCTATCCCGACTGCAAAAACACAAAGCCGCTCATTCACGACACCGGGGCAAAATGCCCCAAGTGCGGCGGGCGCATCGTCATGCGCATCAGCAAAAACAAAAACAAGTATTATGCCTGCGAGTTCAACCCCAAGTGCTCGTTTATCACCTGGTATGAGCCCTCCAAACAGCACTGTGAGCTGTGCGGCAGCGTGCTGCTGCAACAGGTGCGCTATGGAAAGAAAACCCTGGTCTGCTCAAACGAGGGCTGCCCCAACGCCACACAGGGCGAGCCGGCGCCCGAGCAAAAGCAGGAAGAACAAAGCGAGGAGTGAGGCGTATGACGCAGGGAGTGCTTGTGGTCGGCGCGGGGCTGGCGGGCTGCGAGGCGGCCTGGCAGCTCGTGCGGCGCGGCGTTCGCGCAGAGCTTGTGGACATCAAGCCCGAACACTTTACGCCGGCGCATCACAGCGCCGGCTTTGCCGAGCTCGTGTGCTCCAACTCGCTGCGGGCCGACAATGTGGAAAACGCCGTCGGCCTGCTCAAAGAGGAG
>CABRXB010000370.1 GCA_902474785.1 uncultured Eubacteriales bacterium
GTCCTCGTTGATGAGCTTTCCGTCGCGGCTTTTGACCAGCTTGAGGCACTGGTCGGGGTCGTACCCGTGCAGGCGGATCTGGCTTTTGACGGCATAGTGGTCGGTCGGAAAGTTGAGATCGTCCATGACAATCTTGTTGCGCGCAGGGGTGGGGTGGTAAAACGTGGCCACTGCCTGGTGGATGTTCATGGTGGTGTTGGTCGAAACCGTCACCTCCTCGGGGTCGGCGCCGATGAGCTTTGCCAGACGCGCGCCCAGCGTGTCCTGATAGGCGTGGTAGGGCGTGCCGTCGGCGCAGGGGGCCGTCCAAAGGCCGATGCCCTCGTTTTTCCAGACCTCCAGCGCCTCAAAGACGTATTTTTCAGCGTCCTTGCTGCACAGGCCAAGAGAGTTGCCGTCCATGTAGATGAGGCCCTCTTTCAGGTAAAAGCGGTCTTTCAGATGCCGCATGGGGTCGGCGCTGTCGAGCGTGCGCGCGAAGTCGCGGGTGGATTCGAAGTGTCTCATGGCAAAGTCTCCTTTCATTTGTGATGCTGATAAAGGGCGCCTGCGGGGGTGAGAAAATGAAACTCCCTGAGGGGCGTTTTGAGCCCGGACAGGAAGGGGTGCAAGCGGGTTGAAATCTGAAAGACAGCTCGCGCAAAGCCTTTTGACGTTGCGGCAAAGCACCGGCAAAGCCTGGAAAAAGGGCGGGCTTTTTTGATTGCTGGAACAAGGAGCGGGGTCGCCCTTCTGGTCTTTTTTGTCTGGAAAAGCCCTGATTTTTAAACGGCGGGCCCAGCGCAAGACGGATGGCGACATCCTGCAAAAGACATCGACAAAAGGGCCAGGGCCCAAAAGAGCCGGGGTCGCGCCATACGGCGCGATCAACGACCCGAACGCCATTGACAAAAGGGCGAGGGTCTAAAAGAGCCAGAGAACAGCCGGCTTTTACAGGGCGAAAAAACGTTTGAGACAATCCGGCTCGCGCGGAAGCTTGCAAAAAACCATCGGACAAAGGCCAGCCTCTGTGCGGCAGATGTGCGCAGCCCCTGGGCGATGTGGCGAAAAAACAGAACTTTTTCAAGCGGCGAGCGCCGCCTTTTCTGAAGGCTCCGGGAACAGACCCGGGCTCAAGGTCGAAGCGTGGCTTGCGGGAAAACCCTTGCCCAAGGCGGGAGAAGGCAGTTTCGTGTCTGCGAAAAAGGCGAGGCCATGGCCGCCGGCGGAGGTCACTGATTCTTATAGCCGGCCTTGACGCTGCGTCTGGCCGAGGCCGTCAGCGCCAGCGTGCACACCACAGACAGAACAAGATAGATGAGAAAGACCGAGAAATAGCTGCCCGTTTTGTCAAAGAGCATCCCGGAAAAGGGGGAGCCCAGCGCGCCGCCGATGCCGGAGGGCATGGTGCAGATGCTGTAGACGGCGGAAAACTCCCTGGTGCCGAAGTTTTCGCCCACCAGATAGGCGATGGGCACCGACAGCGTGGCATACCCAAACCCGAAGACAAAGGCAAACAGCCACGGCATGAGGGGCGACGCGCCGGCAAAGAGCAGCAGCGCCACCGAGAAGAGCAGCGAGAGCCCCGTAAGCAGGCTGGTGTAGACCGGCCCCACCCGGTCGAAGACGGCGCCCAGCACCACTTCGGCGAGCACCAGCGACCACATGAGCGCCGACTGCACCGAAGACGCGGTGGAGGCCGAATAGCCGATGTCGGTCAAATAGGCGATGATGTGGG
>CABRXB010000371.1 GCA_902474785.1 uncultured Eubacteriales bacterium
CCGCCGCCACCGCCGAGCCGATTACGCCCGACACATTGGGCCCCATGGCGTGCATGAGCAAAAAGTTGGTGGGGTCGGCCTTGGCCCCCTCGGTCTGGGCGACGCGCGCCGCCATGGGCACGGCCGAGACGCCGGCCGCGCCGATCAGGGGATTGATTTTGCCGCCCGAGAGCTTGCACAGCAGCTTGCCAAGCAGCAGACCGCCGACGGTGGAGAAGGAAAAGGCCACCAGCCCGAGCGCAACGATGACCAGCGTCTGCGGCTTTAAGAAGGTCGCGCCGTCTGCCGTTGCGCCGACGGTGACGCCAAGCAGAATGGTGACGGTGTTGACAAGGGCGTTTTGCGCCGTGTCGCTCAGACGGTCAGTCACGCCGCACTCGCGAAAGAGGTTGCCCAGCATCAGCATGCCGATGAGCGGGGCCACCGAGGGCAGCAGCAGAACGCACAGCACCGTCACAAGAATGGGGAAGATCACGCGCTCGGTCTTGGAGACCGTGCGAAGCTGCTTCATTTTGATGCGGCGCTCTTTTTCCGTTGTCATCATGCGCATGAGCGGCGGCTGAATGAGCGGGATGAGCGCCATATAGGAGTAGGCCGCCACCGCGATGGGCCCCAGCAGCTCCGGCGCGATGAGGCTGGCCAAAAAGATGGCGGTGGGCCCGTCGGCGCCGCCGATGATGGCGATGGCGGCGGCCTGCGCCGCTGTAAAGAGCGGGCTGCCGTTGACCGAGAAGAGCGAACCCAGCCCATTTGCGGCGACAAAGGCCACATAGATGCCAAGCTGCGCGCCGGCCCCCAGCAGCAGACTGACTGGGTTACTCAGCAGGGGCGAAAAGTCGGTCATGGCGCCAATGCCCAGAAAGATCAGACAGGGAAAGATCGAGCTTTTGACGCCGCTGTAGAGGATGCGCAAAATCCCGGAGTCGTACCAGTGGACGCCGGCGAGCGCGGCCGTGGCCTCGTTGACGGCCTCGATCGTGCCGGTGCCGCCCGCCAGCGCCTCCTGCGCCGCCGTGAGCTGCTGTGCGGCTGCGGCGGTGGCGTCGTTCATCAGGCCGGTGTTTGGCAGGTTGGCCAGCAGGATGCCAAAGGCGATGGGCACGAGCAAAAGCGGCTCAAACTTTTTGACAATGGCCAGATAAAACAGCACAAAGCAGAGCAGCAGCATTACGATTTGGGACAGAGTGAGCGAGGCAAAGCCGGAAGAGGCCGCCGCATCGCGCACAATTTCAGCAAAACTCATGGGCATCCCTCCGTTATTTCAGGACGACCAGCGTGTCGTCGGTGTTGACCTTGCCGCCCTCTTGGACCAGGATTTGCGCCACAACGCCCGCGGCGGGCGCCACGATTTCGTTTTCCATCTTCATGGCCTCGAGCACTGCCGCTGCCCGAAATGTACGGCAAAAACCTGACGTTCAGGACGGGCGGAGTGGACGGCTGCGACGCGGAAGAGATACTCTCTCTCATCGCGGCGGGAAAGCTGGACTCTTCCGCTCTCATCACACACACATTCCCTCTCGCGGACGCCGCGGCGGCATACGAACTGTTTGCCTCAAAACGCGACGGCGTGATGAAAGTGGCGCTTGACTGCACCGCCCGCTGACAAGGAGGAAAATACCGTGGCTCTTTCCGTCAACAGCAAAATTCGCGAACTTCTGGAAAACCCCGCGCTCGTCGCGCTCATAGACAGGCTCGTGCCGGGGCTCACCTCTC
>CABRXB010000372.1 GCA_902474785.1 uncultured Eubacteriales bacterium
CTAAAATCGAAAATACAGGAAGGGGTTAAAGGAGCCGTCCACCAGATAGGCGGTGACAAGCAGCAACAATAGTCCCACGGCAAGCGGCTCAAGCACGGCCTTTGTCCCTTCGGGAAGCGCGAGCGCCAGTTGTCTCGGATAGGGCGTGCAGCCGATCACCGAGACCGCCAGCAGCACGGCATAACTTTTGAGGTAATACAGCGAGAGCGTTCCCGCAAAGGGGGCGCCTGTCAGTCCGAGCACGGCGGCGAGGTCCATGACGGCGCCCGCCATGGAGGATGCGTTGAAGAGCACAAAGCTGAGCACCACCACGACCATGACGTACAGGTGCGGCAGAAGGCGGCCGCACGATTGCAGCCACTTTCCCAAAAAGAGCTTTTCGATCAGTAGCAGCACGCCAAAGAGAAGTCCCCACGCCACAAAATTCCATGCTGCGCCGTGCCACAGGCCGGTCAGGGCCCACACCACGAGGATGTTGCGCACAAACAGCGCGCGCGGCACCCGGTTGCCGCCGAGGGGGATGTAAACATAGTCGCGAAACCAGCCCCCCAGCGTGATGTGCCAGCGGCGCCAGAACTCTGTGATCGAGCGCGAGAGATAGGGGTAGTTGAAATTCTCGGGAAACTGAAACCCGAACATCAGGCCCAGGCCGATGGCCATATCGCTGTAGCCCGAGAAGTCGTAGTAGATTTGGATGGTGAAGGCGGCGGCATAGAGCAGGGCAAAGAGCGTCGTCTGCTCCCCGGCGCTGCGGTAGAGGCTGCAAAGCTCGCCCATGGCGTTGGCGACCAGCACCTTTTTGGCAAGGCCAAACACAAAGCGCCTGGCCCCCTGCGACACCTCGGAAAGCGTGGCGCTTCGCTCGTGCAGCTTTTCCCCGATGTCGCTGTAGCGCACGATGGGGCCGGCCACAAGCTGGGGGAAGAGGCACACAAAGGTGGCCATGGTCAGCAGATTTCTCTCGGCCGCCACCCGTCCGCGGTAGACGTCGATGGTGTAGCTCATGGTTTGAAAGGTGAAAAAGCTGATGCCGATGGGAAGCGAGACTTTGAGCAGGGGGATGGAGGTGTGCAGCAGGGTGTTGAGCGTTGTGATGAGAAAATCTGCGTATTTGAAAAAGCCGAGCAGCCCCAAATTGATGGCGATGGAGGAGATCAGCGCGGCCCGGGCTTTCCCCGTGCCCCTGTGGGCTTCAATGTAGAGGCTGTGCAGGTAGTCGGACAACGAGGAAAAGAGCAGCAGCAGGGTGTAGGCTCTCTCTCCGTAGAAATAGAAAACAAGGCTGGCCGCCAGCAGCACCGCGTTTTTCAGGCGCTTTGGCACGAGAAAATAGCACAGCAGCACGATGGGCAAAAAGACATAGAGAAATGGGACGCTTGAAAAAACCATGTTCCACCTCGAAAAGACGCCCGGCGGACAGGTTGTTCAGCCGGGCGCTGGCGTTGGGGCAGGGCGAAAAACCAGAATGCCCGACAACGTTGCAGCAGAGGCATTCCGTGAGTAAAGATGAAAGGTTGGGACGGTGGGGAAAATTGCTTTTGTGTGATGAGAGTGGTTGCGAGGGACGGTTGTCTTGCAGCCAGGGGTTGTTCAAAAAGGCGTTAGCCTTTGAGAGACCTATAGTCGCCTTGAGGGGATTTGTCCGCCAAGGCTTTTCTCTGAAACCGGCTGTCCGTTTGAACGCGAAGAAAACATCTTACAGGG
>CABRXB010000373.1 GCA_902474785.1 uncultured Eubacteriales bacterium
AAAGGTCGTCCCGCTTTTCTTTCTTTTCCCGTGCATCGACACATGCCCCGACGCCGCAATCTCAGCCCCTAGGCGTTGTGCGTGATACCCGAGCTTCAAGCCTTACAACAAAAGCTCGCCCTTGGATTGCGCCGACAATGTGGCGCTCAAGGCGCCGGCGGGCTTTTTTCAGACAGCCCCGTCTAGCACCTCGCCGGCAATGGCCTGCGCCATGGCCTCGATGGGGCGACCCTGTTCGAATCGCAGGGCAGAGCGAACGGTCAACGTATCGCTCAAAATGCGCATGTCCTTCATGCTCTCAAAAATCTGTTTCATCCGGCCGGCTGCCACCGGCGCCCAGGTGCCGTTTTCAATCAATGCAACCGTGCGCTTTTGCAAATTGTGCGCTTTGAGTTCGAGCAGCAACGTCTCCATGGGCGGAAAAAGTCCGGCGTTGTAGGTGGGACAGGCGAACACCAGATGGCTGAATCGAAACGCCTGCGCCAAGATCTCGCTGTGGTGCGTGCGGGAGACGTCGAACATGGCGATCTCGCGCACGCCAAGGTCGCCCAGGCGCGCAGCCAGACGATCCACGGCGTTTTGCGTGTTGCCATAGATCGAGGCGTAGGCGATCATCACGCCTCGCTCCTCCGGCTCATAGGCGCTCCACAGACGATAATAGTTTAAAAACCACGGGATGTTCTCCCTCCAAACCGGACCGTGCAGCGGGCAGATGGTGTCGATCTCAAGCGTTTGCGCCTTGTCGAGCAGCGTCTTCACCTGCGCGCCATATTTGCCCACGATGTTGGTATAGTAGCGCCTGGCGTCGGGCAGCCAGTCGCACGCAAAGTCCACCTCGTCAGCAGAAAGGTTGCCGCTCAACGCGCCAAAGGAGCCAAAGGCGTCGGCCGAATAGAGCACATGGTCGGCCTCGTCGTAAGTGACCATGGCCTCGGGCCAGTGCACCATGGGCGCCATGTGAAAAGAAAAGGTGTGCGTGCCGGTGCACAGGGTGTCGCCCTCCCCCACCACAATGGCGCTGCTCTCCACTTCGATGTCGAAAAACTGGCGAATCATGGCAATGGTCTTCTCGTTTCCCACCACTTGCGTCGTGGGATAAAAGGTCAGCAGACGGCCCAGCGATTCGCAGTGATCGGGTTCCATGTGGTTGACAATCACATAGTCGAGCGGACGCCCGCCCAGCACATGGGTAACATTTTCAAAAAAGACCTTGCTCACCGATAGATCGACCGTGTCGAGCAGCACGGTTTTTTCATCCACAACCATATAAGAATTGTAGGATATGCCCCGTTCGACAGGATAGATGTTTTCAAACAGCGCCAAACGCCTGTCGCTACCCCCGACCCAGTAGGTGTCGGTCGACAACTTTTTTACGCAATACACGATTGTATTACCCCTTCCATCCCCCTGCTTTCAGGCAGGTAATCTTTTCAATAGTGTACCACATCTGTTACACTTTTTCCAGTGTGTGACCTTGAAAAAGACTGTGCAACATGGACTTTTTGCGGTATAATTCTTTTGACAGGAGGCATGCGACATGAGTTTACAAGAGGCATCTTCACCCCCTGAGAGCTGGCGGTATGGGGAGCTTTGGGATCTTTTGGACGAGGGCCGAAACCCTTTACACAAAACGCACCGGCGCGGCGATCCGCTGCCGTCAGGCGCGTTCCACGTGGTCAGCGAAATCTGGACCGTCGACGCAC
>CABRXB010000374.1 GCA_902474785.1 uncultured Eubacteriales bacterium
GGGCTGGATCTCCAGAAAATCATAAAAGGAGGCGATTTTCAAAAGGCGCTCTCTTGGCGCGCCCTCCACAATCGCGGTGAAGAGCTCGCCCGCTTCACAGGCAGAGCCCAAAATCAGCCCCTCGCGGTGGCGCACCAGTTCGCTGCGCGGAATCTTGGGGCGCTTGTTGCCAAAGTATTCGAGGTTCGATTTGCTGACCAGTTTGAAGAGGTTTTTGAGCCCCGTCTGGTTTTTTACCAGGATGATCTGGTGAAAGGTCTTTGCCATGCGCAGGTCGCGCCGGTTGCCAAAGACCTGCAGCAGATCGCTCACCCGCCGCGCACCGCGCTCTTTGCCGAGCGCCACAAGGCCAAAGAAGATTTGGGAAAGTGCCTGGGAATCGTCGTCGGCGCGGTGGTGGCGAAAGGAGACCTGAAAATGGGTTGCCAGGGTGTCGAGCTTGTGGTTTTTGAGGTGCGGCAGCGCGCAGCGCGCAATGGCCAGCGTGTCGGCATGGGGGTTGTCCACGCGCTGCCCTGTGCGCGCGGCCGCGGCGCGCAGAAAGGACATGTCAAAGCCGGCGTTGTGCGCCACCAGCGTGCGGCTGCCTGCAAAGTCGAGCAGGCTGCGCAGCGCCTCCCCCTCTTTGGGGGCGCCTTTGACCATCTCATCGGTGATGCCGGTGAGCTTGGTGATCTCGGCAGGAATGGGCTTTTGGGGGTCGACAAAAGTGTGAAAGCGCGACAGCACAGCCCCGTCTTTGACCAGCACGGCGCCGATCTCGGTCAGGCGGTCGGTGCGGGAAGAGAGCCCTGTCGTCTCAACGTCAAAGATGACAAACTCGTCGTCAAGCGAGGCGCTTTGCTGCGCCCCCGGCCCGTCGTCCTCCTCGTCGCGGATGTAGTATGCCTCCACCCCATAGAGAATCTTGCCTGAAAAGCCCGCTTTTTTTGCGCCGTTGCAGGCGTCGGGGTATGCCTGGAGCACCCCGTGATCGGTGATGGCGATGGCGGGGTGTTCCCACTGCGCCGCACGCTTTAAGTAGGCCTCCACCGGCGTGACGGCGTCCATCTGGCTCATGGTGGTGTGCAGGTGCAGCTCCACGCGTTTTTGCGGCGCATCGTCAACGCGCAGCGGCTTTTCGGCGCGCACAATGTCCCTTGCGACAACGCCCGGCTCGTTGGTATAGCGATCCATCTGCACGTCGCCGCGCAGCTTGATGTAAAGGCCGTCCTTCAAATTGGCCAGCAGCTCCCCTGCTTTGTCGGCCGGGGGAAACATTTTGACCGGCAGCGAGGAGGTGAGGTCTGTGATGTTAAAGGAGATGATGGCGGTTTTGCCGTTCTTGGAGGTGCGGCTGTCGAGCCCAAAGACCTCGCCGCACACCACCACGCTGCCGCTGTCGAGATCCACCTCCCGCATGGGGACGCAGGGCCCGTCCACTTTTCTGCCAGAGCAGGCGCGCCGACCGGCCGACGCCGTGCGCACACTCTGCCGCTTGGCCTCTTCGATGGCAAGCAGCTCGGCTTGCGGCGCTTGGGAGAGCTCCTCGAGCCCAAGCCGCCCCTCAAAGCGCACCGCATAGCGCCTTCCAAACTCCTCATACAGCAGATCGGAGAGCAGCCGCGCCGCGTCGGTGCGCGTCAGCGCCTCGCCGCCGCCGTGGGTCAGTTCAAGCAGCACCGTGTCCTGATGAACCGTCATCACGGCGTCGTCCAAA
>CABRXB010000375.1 GCA_902474785.1 uncultured Eubacteriales bacterium
CTGGGGAGAGGCGGCTTGTATGGCGCTGTTTGCTTTTTCAGCCTTTCTTTGACTTGACAAAAAAGGCGCTTGAAAAACACACTCTTTGCCACGGATCGGCGCTGATCTTGGCAAACAAAATGACCTGCCACCGTTCAAAACCGTCCTTACCCCGGATGTTATTGGATTCTCTTTGCCCTGCATAAACAGGGCGTCGCCTATGCGCGCCCCAGCAGCCTGTCGATGCGCTCACCCAACCACGCGGCCAATCTGTCGAGTCCAAGCAGCCGAAACACCCTGTGCCGCACCCCGTCGAGCGCGGCGCAGACAAGGCAAATGCACAGCGCCGCCAGAAGCAACGCGCCCGCAAAGGGAACAAAGGCATTGAGCAAGAGCAAATTGAAGACCATGGGGTGCGCATGGATGAGATAGACGCCAAAAGAGCGCGCGGCAAAAACATCCACCCCCTTGCCCACCAACGTGCCCTTAAATGTGCACTCTCTGCACGCCAGAAAGAGGCAGACGGCCTGTCCTGCCACCAGAGGCGACGGATAGGAGAGCCAGGGCGTGAGATCCCCCGGCGCGCCATAGCGCGCCAAGTTGACGCTCTGCACCGCCCATCTGATGCCATACGTCAAAAAGACAAAACCGGCATAGCCGAGCAGGTAAACGAGGGCTTTGCGCCTGCCGCTCGGCACATGCAGGCGCAAATAGGCCCCCGCAACGTAGAGCGCCGCCAGCCAGATCAGGCTGTAGCCGCCCGCGGTTTGAAAGATATCTCTCGAAAACAGGGTGGGCAGCAGCGAGAGAAGCAAAAACAGCACCATCACCAATCTGCCATGAAGCATTTTGTCGAGCGCGTCAATCATCCGGTTGAGAAAGGGGGCCAGAAGATAGACCCCCATATAGGCCGTCACATACCAGTATTGTAGAGTGCAGACAGGAAAGAAGGCGGCGACGAGCTCTCTGCGCGTCACCGGCGCGCCGAGCAGCAGGGCTGCCAGCGTCAACGAAACACCAATGACGCAAACCTGCATCCAGGTTTCCAGCAGCCGCGCCATACCGCAACGGGAACGGCAAAGCAGGTAGCCTGATAGCAGCGCATAGCAGTTGACGGCGCAGTAGGCGGCACACTCGAGCAGCCAGCCAACCTCGCTGTATGACGAAAGGGCGGCCGCGTGGCGCAAGATGCCGCCCTGCCCGATTACGTGCAGCAGCACGATTAAAAATGTGCTGACAATGCGCAGCATGTCAAGTCCTCTGTGGCGCTGGGCATGCCCTGCATCCTGCAGCACCGGGGATGCGGTTTTGCCCTCGATCATCTGATACACTTCTTTCCTGTGAAATACGTTGCTCCGCAACGCTTCCTATTTCACTCAATTGAAATCCGCTGCCCGCAGTGCCGGCAGTGGTAGACGTTGCGCGTGGCAAAGGTCAGACGATCCAGCGTCTCTCCCCCGCCACAGTGTGGACAGCGCAGCCGTCTGACGCCGATCATGGCATAAGTCCCGAGCGAGATGGCCGCTCCCGCCCAAAAGATGCGGTCATATAAAAACCCCAAAATCATACAGGCCGCCATGCAGAAAACAGCCGTCCATGCAGCAAGCAGGACTTTTTTTGTGACTTTTCCCATCTCTTATGCTCCTTTTTCCGTTCATTTTGCACCCCGCGCCAGATAAGCTTTCGCGCGAGAAAATTTCTGGCATGCGTC
>CABRXB010000376.1 GCA_902474785.1 uncultured Eubacteriales bacterium
GCACCTGATTTTGCGCGCAGGCTTGTCAGGCAGTCTCGACAGAGGGGCACTTTCACTGGCCAGTGGCATGCATTTGAAGCTGTCAGGCTCTTGACGGGCCTTGTCGTCTACCGCCCTGCACGGACTTTCCCCTTTATGGCTTTGACGTTCACAAAAGCCCAGACAGATAGGAGGAGATTTCATGAAGCAATATGTCGTCGACGCATTTGCCGACAGGGTGTTTTCCGGAAACCCTGCCGCCGTCTGTATTGTCGACCGCTGGCCCGCCGATGCCCTGATGCAGAGCATCGCCATGGAAAACAACCTGTCGGAGACGGCGTTTGCCCTCAAGACGGGAGACAAATACCACCTGCGCTGGTTCACCCCCGGCGGGGAGATCGACCTGTGCGGCCATGCGACGCTGGCCTGCGCCCATGTGGTGCTGTGTTTTTACGAGCCGCAGCAAAGCGCCGTCACCTTTGAGACGCGCAGCGGCGACCTGACCGTGCTCAAAAAGGGCGATCTCTACGAGATGGATTTCCCGGCGTATGCCCTGACGCCGACTCCGGTGACGCAGGCCATGGCCGACGCCATGGGCGCAAGCCCCACAGCCGCCTATCTGGGCAGGGATCTGCTTTGCATCTTCGACGACGAGCATGTCGTCAGAGAGCTCTCGCCCGATCTCGAAAAGGTCAAATTGCTCGACGGTCTGCTGCTGCATGTCTCTGCAAGGGGGCGGGATTTCGACTGTGTGTCACGCTCTTTTGCCCCCAAGCTGGACGTCGCTGAGGACCCGGTGTGCGGCTCGGGCCACTGCCACATCGTTCCCTACTGGGCCGGCGCCCTTCAAAAAGAAGAGATTGTCGCATATCAGGCGTCAAAACGCGGCGGCACGCTCTATTGCGGCATGCAGGGAGCGCGCGTGAAGCTGGCCGGCAAAGCGACGCTCTTCTCGGTCGACGAGCTGGCACTTGACGAAACTGGCAAAACAATGGACTGACCACTTTGAAAATCAGGCCACGGGGCCTTTGGATCACCCGGCAGACCGTCCGCGCAGGGCGCGCCCGCCTACATAAAGGAGGCTTTTTTCTCATGCTTGAACACAAAGACAAAACGCAAAGAATGGTTCTCACCGCGCTTTTCGGCGCCCTCTCGTGCGTGGCCACCCTCGTCATCCGTATCCCCTCCCCTCTGGGCGGATATGTCAACCTGGGCGACACACTGGTGCTGCTCTCGGGCTTTGCCCTTGGCGGCTGGTACGGCGTGGCGGCGGCCGGCATCGGCTCGATGATGGCCGATTTCTTCGGCGGATATATCCACTACATGCCGGCCACCCTGCTCATCAAGGCGCTCATGGCGGCCGCGGCAGGCGTTCTCTATCATGTGATCCGCAAGAGTGAGAAAAAGCGCACCCTGATCGCTGCAACCGCTGCCGGCGTGGTGGCCGAGCTCATCATGGTCATCGGCTACTATCTCTTCGCCCTCATCTTCCTGCAAAAGGGCGCGGCGGCCGCGCTGACCATCCCCGGCAACCTGGCGCAGGGCGCCGCCGGCATCGTGGGCGGCGTAGCGCTGCTGCTGGCGCTGCAAAAGGCGGGCGTTGTGGAGTAGGCGTATTCATCATGCTTCGAAAACTGTAAATGAAATCTTTTCGGTAAAATACGGGGTGCAGCGCCAAATGGCGCTGCACCCCGTGCTTTTTCCAGGT
>CABRXB010000377.1 GCA_902474785.1 uncultured Eubacteriales bacterium
AGAAGGTCACATGGTCAAACACCACCGAGCCGCGCACCTCCACATAGGAGACGCCTTTTGGCCCCGGCACGCGCCAGGCCCACAGGCCGGTGCGGTGATCGCTCTGCGCGAGCGTGCCATCCTCTTTGACGACTGCATCCACCAGCGTCACATCGCCCTCGTCGGGCTCGATCGGCTCATCCATCAGGCGGAAGATGCGCTCGGCGCCGGCCAGCGCCGAGAGCAGCGTGTTGAACTGCTGCGAGATCTGCGTGATGGGCTGCGAGAAGGAGCGGGTGTACTGCAGGAAGGCGGCGACCGTGCCAAGGTCGAGCATGCCGGCAATGGCCATCAGGCTGCCCACCACCGCGGTGAACGCGTAGTGGATATAGGAGAGATTGGACATGATGGGCATGAGCAAAAAGGCGGCGGTGTTGGCCTCGGTGGAGGCGTCGCACAGCGTCTCGTTGAGCGCATCAAACTCCCGCTTTGCCGTCTGCTCATGACAGAACACCTTGACCACCTTTTGTCCTTCGATCATCTCCTCGATGTAGCCGTTGGTGTTGCCCAGCGCACGCTGCTGCCGCTTGAAGGCGGCGCCGCTGCGTCCGCCCAGCACCGAGATGATCTTGAGCATGATAAAGAGCATGACCACCACCAGCACGGTGAGCAGCGGGCTCAAAAACAACATGGCCAAAAACACGCCCACCACCGTGATGGCGGAGGAGAGAAACTGCGGCAGGCTCTGGCTGAGCATGTTGCGCAGCGTGTCGATGTCGTTGGTGTAGCGGCTCATGGTCTCGCCGGTGGCATGGGTGTCAAAATATGAGATGGGCAGCTTTTCCATGTGGGAAAAGAGGTCGGTGCGGATGCGGTAGAGCGCCCTTGTGGAGACCTCGAGCATGAGGCGGTTTTGCACATAAACGGCCACCACGCCCGCCAGATAGAGCAGCCCCATCAAAAACAGGATGCGCGCAAAGGCCGTCAGATCAGGGTTTTGCTGTCCGATGAGCGGCATGATAAAGTTGTTGAAGAGCGGCTTGAGAAAATAGGTGCAGGCGATGGAGCTGGCTGCGCTGATCAAAATGCAGGCCACAACGACCGACATGTGAATGCGAAATTCCTTCAGATAGGAGAATATGCGGCCAATGGTCTTTTTGATCTCCTTTGGTTTCCCCATGGGAACGCCGCGCGCGCCGGGGCCCGCTGCGCCGTTTTGCTGCGTCTTAGCCTTGTTTTGATTCATCTAAGCCACCCCCTTTTGCTGCGACTCATAGACCTCGCGGTAGATGGCGTTGCCCTCCAGAAGCTGTTCATGCGTGCCGATGGCGTCGATTTTTCCGTCGTCGAGCACGATGATGCGGTCGGCATCCATCACCGAAGTGATGCGCTGGGCGATGATGATGGTGGTCGTGCCGGCCAGCTTTTCGCGGAAGGCGGCGCGGATCTTGCTGTCGGTCGCCGTGTCCACGGCGCTGGTGGAGTCGTCCAAAATGACGATCTTGGGGTGCGCCAGCAGCGCCCTTGCGATACAGAGTCTCTGCTTTTGTCCGCCTGACACGTTGACGCCGCCCTGACCCAGTTCGGTCTCGTAGCCGTCGGGGAAGCTCATGATAAAATCGTGCGCCTGCGCCGCGCGGCAGGCCTCTTCGATCTGCTCTTGCGTGGCGTTTTCATTGCCCCACAGCAGGTTTTCCCGAATGG
>CABRXB010000378.1 GCA_902474785.1 uncultured Eubacteriales bacterium
GACGAGCCCTTTGGCGCGCTCGATGTCATCACGCGCGGCGAGATGCAGGATTGGCTGCTCTCCATGCGCGCCCGCCTGGGTGCAACCACCGTTCTCGTCACGCACGACATAGAAGAGGCGCTCTACCTCTCCGACCGCATTCTCATCATGCAGGGCGCGCCTGCCGCTTTTGCAAAGGAAATTGTCTTAGAGCAAGAGCAGCGCGACAGGGAGTGGCTCTTTGCCCAGCGTGCGCTCTACGGGGAGATCTACTACTTTTTGAAGGGGTGATCTGATGTTGATCGACGCGCATACGCATCTCGACGAGGCACAGCTTGCGGCGCTGTCCTGTCTGCCGCAGAACATGCGGCTGATGGCAAATGCCGCCACCCCAGAAGAGGCGAGGCGGCTCTTTGCGGCAAAGAATGCCAGGCTGCTGGTCTCGGCGGGACTGCATCCATGGCAGGCCGACCGCAATGAGGTGGAGGTAATGCTGCCCTTTTTGGAGCGCAGCGCCGCCATCGGCGAGATTGGGCTCGACAGCGTGTGGTGCGAGGTGCCGCTGCACCGTCAGGAGGAGGTGTTTTGCCGCCAGCTCGAGCTTGCGCAGCAGATGCGAAAGCCTGTGATTTTGCACATCAAGGGCTGTGAGGAGCAGGCGGCGCGCCTGCTTTCTTGCTTTTCTGCTCCGAAGCTGATACACTGGTATTCAAGTCCTGCGCACCTTGACGACTATCTGGATATGGACTGCTACTTCACCGTTGGCCCAGATCTGGACGATCCGGCCGTGCGTCAGGTGGCATTGCGCGCGCCGCTGGCACGCCTTTTGATCGAGACCGACGGGCTGGACGCCATCGCCTGGGCCACGGGAAGACAGGTTTCCATGGGCGGATACGCGGCCTTTTTAAAGAAGCAGATCGACCGGGTGGCGGCTTTGCGCGGCATCTCTCCAGCAGAACTGGAGCGGCAAATGGAACATACGCTTTGCACATTTTTGGGGGATACCCCCTTATAAGGAGGACGTTTGCATGAACCAAGACCTGAAATCGCGCGTCGACACCTGGCTGCAGCAGCACCGAAGCGAGATTGTGCGCGACATCGTCGCGCTCTCGCGCATCCCCAGCGTCAAGGGGGAGCCCTCGCCGGGCGCTCCCTTTGGCAAGACCTGCCGCGAGGCGCTGGAGGCTGCGGTGGCGCTTTGTTCGCGCATGGGGTTTGAGGCCCAGATCAACCACGACGGCTCCTATGCCCTGATGCACCACGGCGAGGGCAAGAAGTCGATTGGCATCTTTGGCCATCTCGACGTGGTGCCCGAGGGCAACGACTGGCGGCTGACCGAACCCTTTGAGCCGCTCGAGCGCGAAGGGCATCTCATCGGCCGCGGCGTGAGCGACAACAAGGGCGGCGTGGTGGCAGGTCTTTATGCCATTGCCGCACTGCGCGAGCTGGGGGCGCCCATCAAAAGCCGGCTGACACTGTTTATGGGCACCGATGAGGAGAGCGGCATGGAGGATGTGCAGCTCTTTGCCAGGGAGCAACAAATGCCCGACTTTTCGCTCGTGCCCGACACGGAGTTTCCCGTCTGCCACGGCGAGAAGGGGATTTTCAAGGTCTATGCCGTGTGCGGCGACAAGAGCGAGGCGCTTCTCAGCTTTGAGGGGGGCGTGGCCATCAACGTGGTGTGCGACGAGGCGCGCGCCAC
>CABRXB010000379.1 GCA_902474785.1 uncultured Eubacteriales bacterium
GACCTACTTCATCAACAAGGCCGAGTTTGTGGCCTGCCACAACGCCTCCTACCTGACCAAGTATGACATGACGGGCGATCTCAAGGAGGGCGGCACCTTCCTGCTCAACACCTCCGCCACCCCCGAGGAGATCGAGGCGCAGTTGCCCGCCAAGGTCAAGCGCGACCTGGCGCAAAAGAACTGCCGCCTGTACATCATCGACGGCGTCGACATCGCCCGCGAGGTCGGCATGGGCGGCCGCATCAACACCATTCTTCAGGCCGCCTTCTTCAAGCTGACCGGCATCATGCCGCTCGAAGAGGCCGTCGCCAAGATGAAGGAGGCCGCCACCAAGACCTACGGCGCCAAGGGCGAGGCAGTTGTGGCGCGCAACCACGCCGCCATTGACAGAGGGCTCTCGGGCGTGGTCGAAGTAACGGTTCCCGCATCCTGGAAGACCGCCACCGACGACGCTGCCGCCCCCACTGTCGACGGACAGGGCGAGCTGCACGACTTCGTGCGCGACATCATGCTGCCCATGTCGGCGCAAAATGGCGACAGCCTGCCGGTCTCCGCCTTTGTCGGCAGAGAGGACGGCACCTTCCCGCTGGGCACCTCGGCCTTTGAAAAGCGCGGCATCGCCGTGGAAGTCCCCGTGTGGCAGCCCGACAAGTGCATCCAGTGCAACCGCTGCGCGCTGGTGTGTCCGCACGCCTCCATCCGCCCTGTCGCCATGACAGCGCAGGAGGCGCAAGACGCCCCCGAGAGCCTCAAGAGCCTGCCCATGACCGGCAAGGGCTGCGAGGATCTGCGCTTTGCCATTTCCGTCTCCCCGCTCGACTGCACAGGCTGCGGCAGCTGCGCCGCCGTCTGTCCCGCCAAGGAAAAGGCGCTGGTCATGGCGCCGCTCGCCGAGCGGCTTGACGACCAAAAGGGCTTTGACTACGCTGTGAGCGCCGTGGAGGAGAAAACCCTTCCCTTTGCGCCCGACACGGTCAAGGGCTCGCAGTTCAAGACCCCGCTGCTCGAATTCTCGGGCGCCTGCGCCGGCTGCGGCGAGACCCCCTATGCCAAGCTCGTCACTCAGCTCTATGGCGACCATATGTTTGTGGCAAACGCCACCGGCTGCTCCTCCATTTGGGGCGGCTCCGCGCCCTCCGTGCCCTACGCCAAGAACAAAAAGGGCCAGGGCCCCGCTTGGGCCAACTCCCTGTTTGAGGACAACGCCGAATACGGCTACGGCATGGCGCTTGCCGTCCATCAGCGCCGTCAGAAGCTGATTGAAGACTGCACCAAATTTGCCGCGTCTCTGGAAGAGGGCAAAAAGCGCGGCAACGAGCAGTGGATCGCCCAGGCGCAGGCCTGTGCGCGCTGGCTGGAGGTCAAAGACGACGCCGTCCTCTCGCGTGAGGCGGGCAAGGCGGTCGTCGAGGCCATGGAAGCCGCTGTCGACTGCCCGTCGCCCCTCAAGCCCTCGATTTTGGCAAACGCCGATCTGTTGCCCCGCCAGGTTGTGTGGATCTTCGGCGGCGACGGCTGGGCCTATGACATCGGCTTTGGCGGCCTTGACCATGTGCTGGCCTCGGGCGACGACGTCAACGTGCTGGTCTTCGACACCCAGCTTTTCGCATGCAAGCTCTATCACTTTGAGCTGCTT
>CABRXB010000380.1 GCA_902474785.1 uncultured Eubacteriales bacterium
ATGCTCTGTCAGGATGCGCTGCGAGAGCGCCTGCGCCGCGGCAAAGCCGGTGGCGTACTGATACACATAAAAGTCATAGTAAAAGTGCGGGATGCGCGACCACTCCTTGCGGATCTCGGGGTCGAGTGCAACATCCTCCCCAAAATAGGAGGCGCACAGGGAGCCATAAAGCTCGTCGAGCAGCTCGGGGGTGAGAGAGCGCCCCTGCTCCACGATCTCATGGGTTTGCAGCTCAAATTCGGCAAACATGGTCTGCCGAAACAGCGTCGCACGAAATTGCTCGAGCGCATGGTTGCAGAGATAGGCGCGTTTTTTCCGGTCCTCCCCCGCCTGCCGCTCCAAATGGCGCAGTAAAAGCGCCTCGTTGACGGTGGAAGCCACCTCCGCCACAAAGATGCTGTAGCCCCTGTAGATGGGCGGCTGCTCTCTGTTGGAGAAATACGAGTGCAGGGCGTGGCCCAGTTCGTGCGCCAGCGTGAAGGCCGATTCCAGGTTGTCCTGGTGGTTGAGCAGCACAAAGGGATGACAGGTCGGCGTGCCGTTGGAGTAGGCGCCGCTGCGCTTGCCCTCGTTTTCATACACGTCGATCCAACCCTCGTCCTTTGCACGGCGCAGCAGCGCGCCATACTCCTCGCCCAGCGGGGCAAGCGCCTCGATCACCAGCTCCCACGCCTGCTCATAGCTCACCTCTTTGTAGGGGTTGTCTGTCACCGGCACATAGAGGTCGTACATGTGGAGCTGCTCGAGCCCCAGCGCGCGGCGGCGCAACGCCATATAGTCGTAAAAGGCGGGAAAGGCGCCGTGCACCGCCTCGATGAGGCTGTGGTACACGCTTTCGGGAATGTGGTTTTCAAACAGGCACATCTGCAGGCAGGAATCGTAACCCCTGGCCTGTTTGTAAAACTTGTTTTTGCGCTCGTGGGCGTTGAGCAGCGACGCCAGCGTGTTGCTGTGCTGCCCATAGACCCTGTAGAGCGTCTCAAAGGCGTCCTTTCTCACGCGGCGGTCGGTCGACTCCAAAAAGTGGATATAGCGCCCGTGGGTCAGCGCCACCATGTCGCCGTCCTCATCCTCGATCTCGCCAAAGCGCAGATCGGCGTCGTTTAGCATGGAAAAGACCTCGCCGGCGGCGTCGGCCATCTCGCCGGACAGGGAGAGCAGACGCTCCTCCCGCTCGGGCAAAATGTGGGCGCGCTGGCGCAGGATATCGTCGAGATACTTGCGGTAGAGCGCAAGCGCGGGGCAGGCATTCATCATCTGTTCGATCTGGTCTGCAAGAGACAAGATCTCAGGGGTGAAATAGGCCGTCGCCGCCGAGAGTTCCACGCCCGCCGAGGAGACCAGCCCCACATACCCCTGATAGGTGGGGTTAGCGGTGTCCTGATCGCTTTTGAGCGCGGCATAGCTGCCCACATTGCCGGCCAGCTCCTGCGTCTGCTCCATCTGCTTTAGGCAGGAGAGCAGCGTCTTTGGATCTTTCAATTTTCCCTGATATGCCGCCAGCTCTCTGGTGTGGCTTTTCAGCTGCTCCAGCGCCTGTAAAAACGCCTCGTCGCCATCAAAAATGTCCTGTGTGCGCCACAAAAAGGCGGGGTTTGCCTGCTCTCTGCGGGGCGGTTGCTTTTTTTCAGACAT
>CABRXB010000381.1 GCA_902474785.1 uncultured Eubacteriales bacterium
TCATCGATCGGGAAGTTGCCAGCGTGGTGGGGCACGTCGCTGCCCTTTTCGGGGTTGCCGATGCCCACAAAGGCGATGAGGGAATCGGGCACTTTTTCCATCATAAAGGAGAAATCCTCTCCGCCCATCTGGAGCGGGAAGAGCGCCACGGCCTCTTTGCCAAAGAGTTTTTCAACAACGCCTGTCGCAAACTGGGCGGTGGGCTCGGGGTTGACGCAGGGCAGCGTGATGGCGCGCGCGTCGAGCACCTGCGCTTCGCAGCGGTAGGCGGCCGCCGTGTCGCGAATGACGCGCCACATGACGTCGGGCACCTGCTTGAAGATGTCGGGATCGAAGCAGCGCACCGTGCCCTCGATGGTGGCTTCGCTGGCAATGACGTTCCAGCGCGTGCCGCTCTCGATTTTGCCCACTGTGACCACGAGCGGGGCCAGGGCGGTAAACTCCCTGCTGACAAGCGACTGCAGGTTCAGCACCACGGCGCTTGCCGCAAGGCCGGCGTCGACCCCCTCGTGGGGCAGCGCGCCGTGGCCGGGCTTGCCGATGATCTTATATTTGAAGATGTTGGCCGCCGCCATGCGCGGGCCGCCCTCCACCGAGATGGTGCCGCTCTTCACGCCGCTCCACAGGTGGATGCCGAGCACGCCGTCCACATCGTCGAGCAGGCCCTCCCCGATCATGGCGGGCGCCCCCACCGCAATCTCCTCGGCGGGCTGGAAGAGCAGGCGCACGGTGCCGCGAATCTCGTCGCGGCACTGGTTCAAGATGCGCGCAGCCCCCAGCAAAGAGGCCGTGTGCCCGTCGTGTCCGCAGGCGTGCATGACGCCGTCGACCGTCGACTTGTAGGGCACGTCGTTGAGCTCCTGAACCGAGAGGGCGTCCATATCGGCGCGCAGCGCAACGGTTTTTCCGGGGGTCGCGCCCGTGATGTCGACCACAACGCCGGTGTCGCAGACAACCTTGGGGGAAAGGCCCATCGCCGTGAGCTCCTCCACCACGCGGCGGCAGGTGTTGACCTCTTTTCCGCTGATCTCGGGATTTTGGTGAAATTCGCGGCGCATGGCGATCATGTAATCTTTGGATTCCTGTGCAAGCATAACGGTTTTTTCCATAGGATTTGAAGAACCTCCTTTGTCAGTGGGGATTTTATCCGTGTTGAGGAAAAGTGTGGAGTTTGGGACTTGCGTGCGATATGGCTGTGGGGGTGAGCAACCAGAGCAAAGGGCCGGTCATTGCAACGGGGTGAACAGAGTCTGTACAAGGCCGCCGCCAGCCCATGAAGCCATGTGTGAAGATTGGCGGGGGCTTCAAACGCCCCTTTTTTGGCCGGGGAGGTCTAGGCGAAACCAGGCAGCAGGATTGGGGCGATGGTTTTTTGAAGAAGCCAAGAGCCGCGGGGGTTGCGCGCAGTTTGAGCGCAAGCCCCTTCGCGTCCGCCCACGTCCGCCTTTTTCAAAGAGGTCGTTTGCCTGTCATCCGGCTTGCGCCGGAGGCAAGCGGCCCTTTTTCTGCTCGTATTGTAGCACTCGCGATGTGCGGATTCAAGGGATGCGGGGGACTTTTTGCCTGTCCGTTTCAGGAGGGGCAGGCGGCCGCCAAAGCGCGGGCAAGGCAAGGGGATGGGGCGCCTGTCGC
>CABRXB010000382.1 GCA_902474785.1 uncultured Eubacteriales bacterium
GATCATTGCCGGAACAGTCAAGCAGTTCTGGACCGACGTCATCTGGGATGATGTCGATTACATGTTTGTCGACATGCCGCCCGGAACGGGCGATGTGCCGCTGACCGTATTCCAGTCCATGCCCATCGACGGACTGGTTGTGGTCACCAGCCCGCAGCAACTGGTCTCCATGATCGTCACCAAGGCCATCAAGATGGCGCAGCTCATGGATGTGCCGGTTTTGGGTCTGGTGGAAAACATGAGTTTTCTCCAGTGTCCCGACTGTGGCAAGCGTCTGTCGGTCTTCGGCGAGAGCCAGATCGACGAGGTGGCCGACAAGTTTGGCCTCAAGGTGCTTGCAAAACTGCCCATTGACCCCGCGCTTGCCCGCAATGTGGACGAGGGCCAGATCGAGCTCTATGAGGGCGAGTACCTGGGCGATGCGGTCAAGGCCATCGAAGCGCTGCTGTGAGCATCCAGTCCAAGTGGACGCAGGCTTTTTAAGGGTGCTTGAAGCTCTATGACCTGTGCGCTCGGCATCGGGCTGGTTTGCGTAAAGAAGGCGAGGAATGTGCACCTGTGCGGCGTGCCCGATGTGAAAACAAGATCTGTATGAAACCCCTTTTTCAAATTAAAAAGAGAGGGCGAAAGCACTTGTGCTTTCGCCCTTTTGTTTTTTCGCTTAAGTGGGCTGGTTGCGATAGTCGCATTTCAGACATTGGGCCATGGTGTTTTCCGTGTCCTCCTTATAGTAGACCCCCGACCAGCGGCAGATGCTCTGCAGAATGGGGAGGATCGACTCCCCCTTTTCGGTCAGACTGTATTCCACGCGCGGCGGGATTTCATCATAGGATGTCCGATGCACGATGCCCTTTGCCGTGAGCTCCTTGAGCGTGGCCGCCAAAACAGCGTCTGTGATGTTGACCATTTCGCTGCGCAGGGCGCTGTAACGCAGCGGGGCTTTTTCGGACAAGACGCAGATGACCCTTGATTTCCATTTGCCCCCAAACAGATCGAGCCCGTATTCGAGCGGACAGCGCAGCTCTTTTTCCAGTTTTGCCTGATACATGGGCGTCACCTCCTGCCTGTAGTATACTAGTCGCGCTCCTCTGTTGCAAGTTGCTATTCAATTTATAAGCTACTTATAAATTGACGGACGACTTTGAAACGCGCCGGGTCCTCGCTATACTGTAGAAAAGCTCGGCAGAGCAAAAACAGGAGGTAGCGAAGATGAATGAAAATGTGAAAAAGGTGCTCAAGGATCAGATGTGGGTTTTGGGAACGTTTGACAGGGAGCCCAATGCCGTACCCGTTGCCTTCAAGGGAAGCTGCTGGTGGGCGATGTGTTTTTGGACACGACGCTCCAAAACATCAAGGCAAACGGCAAAATTGCGGTGTCCGCCTGCAATGGCGAGACCATGGAGGGCTATCAGATCAAGGGCAGCGCCGAGTATGTGACGCAGGGCCCTGTTGTGGAGGCCTTTCAAAAGCTGGTGTCGCAGGTATTCAATGGCGCCTTGACCGCCAAGGGCGCGCTGGTGATCACGCCGGAAAAGGTCATCGTGACAACGCCCGGGGAGGACAACAAAAAAGAACTCGCGCTGTGAGCCTCAACAAAGTGGGCGCGGGAGGGGGAAACCC
>CABRXB010000383.1 GCA_902474785.1 uncultured Eubacteriales bacterium
AATTTTCTTGGCCGGTAATCGGCGGAAAGGGAGTGCAAGATGCCACTGGTAACATCAAAGGAAATGTTTCAAAAGGCCTATGAGGGCGGCTATGCGGTGGGCGCTTTCAACGTCAACAACATGGAGATCATCCAGGGAATCACGCAGGCTGCGGCGCAGGAGCGCGCGCCGCTCATTTTACAGGTGTCGGCAGGGGCCAGAAAGTATGCAAAGCATGTGTATCTGATGAAGCTTGTGGAAGCTGCAATAGAGGATACGGGGCTGCCCATCTGCCTGCACCTCGACCACGGAGACAGTTTTGAGATCTGCAAATCCTGCATTGACGGGGGGTTCACCTCCGTGATGATCGACGGCTCAAAGTATTCCTTTGAGGAAAATGTCTCGTTGACCAAGCAGGTGGTGGACTATGCGCACAGCAAGGGCGTTGTGGTCGAAGGGGAGCTCGGCCGTCTGGGCGGCGTGGAGGACGACGTCAACGTGTCGGCCGCCGACTCCTCGTACACAGATCCTGCGCAGGTGGAGGAATTCGTCGAAAAAACCGGCGTCGACTCGCTGGCCATCGCCATCGGCACCAGCCACGGCGCCTATAAGTTCAAACCCGGCACAAAACCCCAGCTTCGCTTTGACATTCTGGAAGAGGTAGGCCGGCGGCTCCCCAATTTCCCGATTGTGCTGCACGGAGCCTCCTCCGTCATGCAGGAGTATGTCGCCATCGTCAATGAGTTTGGCGGTCAGATGCCGGGTGCCGTCGGCGTGCCCGAGGACATGTTGCGCCGTGCCGCGGAGCTCGCCGTGTGCAAGATCAACATCGACTCCGACCTGCGCCTTGCCATGACCGCCTCGGTGCGCAGGCATTTGGCGCAGCACCCGGAGCACTTTGACCCGCGCCAGTATCTGACGCCTGCAAGAGATGCCATTTGCGAAGTGGTGGCGCACAAGATGCGCCATGTGCTGGGCTGCGCTGGCAAAGCATAGGCGTGCGGCGCAAAGAGCGCGCGCATGAAGTTAGTTTGCCTGGATTGGGCGGTACGCTCTGGCGGATTGTCCCAAGACATGCGCTGCGATCAAAAGACTCAAAAGGCCGGCTCTTTTGGTTTGGCTGCAGTGGATGCCGGGTCTCACGAAAACAAAGCATCCGGCTGCCACAGGGATGGCGGCGGCGTTGTTACAGAAGTTTTGGATAGCGCGCGCAACCGAGCGTTTAAAAACCGTTTTTTCGTTACAGGAGCCCTCTTAAAAAACCCATAGGATACCCTCTGCAGTTCGCGCTTTGACAAGCTGCGTTGCGACGTTGCTCCAATTCAGTTGTTTTTGTCCTTGGAATTGAAAATTGACGCGCATACGGTAAGGGATGTTCGAATCTTGAGGTCTGTCTGCTATTGAAGAGGCAGGATGTCAAAACCAAAGTGCTCACAACGGAGCAACACACAACAGTCAGCAGGAAATTTTGACAAAAAGTGCGCATCTAAAGGTCAAAAACGGGAAAAATATCATTGCATTTTCCCATTTTATGTGGTATGCTATTTGCGCTTAAATATTTCACACACCGCTGTTTGTCCTGCCTGTGGTGCCGATTTCGGTTTGCGCAGGAGCCCTGCGGTGGCGGAATAACCAAAAG
>CABRXB010000384.1 GCA_902474785.1 uncultured Eubacteriales bacterium
CCACCGTGGATCGCCGCCTGCGCAGGCTTGTGGAGCTTGCGCAGGCGCGCATGGAGGAAACGCAATGAGTTTTGTGCATTTACATGTTCACAGTGAATACAGCCTGCTCGACGGCGCCTGCCGGATCGGGCAGCTTGTGCATGCGGCAAAGGAGCTTGGGCAGGAGGCGGTGGCCATCACCGATCACGGCGTCATGTACGGCGTGATCGACTTCTACAAGGCCGCAAAAAAAGAGGGCATCAAGCCCATTTTGGGCTGTGAGGTCTATGTGGCGCCCCGCATGAGAACCGACAAGACCCACCAGCTTGACGCCGCATCAAACCATCTTGTCTTGCTGTGCAAAAACGAGACCGGGTATCAAAACCTCATGAAAATCGTGTCCGACGCCTTTGTGACGGGGTTTTATACAAGACCGCGCACCGACTTTTCGGTTCTTGAACGCTATCACGAAGGGCTGATTTGTCTGTCGGCCTGTCTTGCAGGCGAGGTGCCCCAGGCTCTTTTGCGCGGCGACTATGACGCCGCAAAGGAGGTCGCCCTTCGCTATAAGGCGCTCTTTGGCGAGGACTACTACATCGAGCTGCAAGACCACTCCCTGGCCGAGCAGCGGCAGATTCTGCCGGCGCTCGTGCGCCTGGCGGAGGAGTGCGGCATCCCTCTTGTGGCCACCAACGATGTCCACTACATCGACAAGAGCGACGCGCAGGCGCAAAAGGTGCTCATGGCTGTTCAGATGGGCAAGACCCTCGACGATGAAAACGCCCTCTTTTTTGAGACGGAGGAGTTCTACCTCAAGAGCGGGGCCCAGATGATCGAGCTCTTCGGACAGTATTCCGGCGCCATTGAAAACACGGGGCGTATCGCGCAGCAGTGCAAATTGAATTTGGCCACCTTCACTTGCCGGTTTTCCAGCTTCCGCAGGGGATGGTTGCCGCCGACTATCTGCGCGAGCAGGTCAAAGAGGGGTTCGCCCACCGTTTCCCAAAGGGGGAGGACGAGGCGTGGCAGCGCATTGAATTTGAGCTTGCCACCATCGAGCAGATGGGTTTTGTGGACTATTTTCTCATCGTTTGGGATTTCATCCGCTACGCCAAAGAAAAGGGCATCGCCGTTGGCCCCGGGCGGGGATCTGCGGCAGGGTCGCTGGTCTCCTACTGCCTTGGCATCACCGACATCAATCCTCTCAAATACAATTTGATTTTCGAGCGGTTCTTGAACCCCGAGCGCATCAGCATGCCCGACATCGACATCGACTTTTGCTTTGAGCGGCGCGGCGAGGTCATCGACTATGTGGCCGACAAATATGGACGCGACCATGTGGCCCAGATCGTCACATTTGGAACCATGCTGGCGCGCGCCGCCATTCGCGACACGGGGCGGGCGCTCAACATCCCCTACGGCGAGGTCGACACGGTGGCAAAGCTGGTTCCGTCTGAGCTTGGCATGACCTTGCAGCATGCGCTGGAGGTCTCGCCCCAGCTTCGCGAGCTGCGCGACCAGAGCCCTACCGTGCGAAATTTGCTCGATATGGCCGGCAGGCTCGAGGGCATGCCGCGCCACAGCTCCCCCCACGCGGCCGGCGTTGTCATCACAAAGGAGCCGCTTGACAGCT
>CABRXB010000385.1 GCA_902474785.1 uncultured Eubacteriales bacterium
CGGCGCCCGCCGCACTGAGCGCCGCCAACGAGGTGGCGGTCTATGCCTTTTTGGAGCATCGCCTGCCCTTTTTGGGCATTGAGGCGCTGTGCACGGCCATGCTCGACGCGCATGAATCCATCGAAGCCCCAACGCTTCAACAAATTTTAGAGGCCGACGCCAGTGCGCGTATCATAGCGGCGCGCATGGTCGAAACTGGATCATGGAAAACCGTTTAAAAATTCCATAAGGCATCTGCCCGCAAGGAAAAACGGCGCCCCTGCAACCGCAGGGCTGCAAAAAAGTTCGCGGGCAAGCTTCGGGGCCAACGCATCCATTCGCGCCCCTTGGGGCGGTTCAAACACAATAATTTGGGAGAGAGGGAGGCGACGCACCCTGATTGCCGCCATTATCATCTTTGGCATTTTGATTTTTTCCCACGAACTTGGCCACTATCTGGCCGCTCGCTGGGCAGGCGTGACCGTTTTGGAGTTTTCCATCGGCATGGGGCCCGCCCTCTGGAAGTGGAAAAAGGGAGAGACCGACTATTCGCTTCGCCTGTTGCCCATCGGCGGTTTTGTGCGCATGGACGGCGAAGAGGGGGAGCCCTCGGCTCTTGATCCCGCCGCGCCGCGCAGGACGGTCTCCTTTCGCGAGGTGTCGGTGGGGCGGCGCGCCGTGGTCGTGGTGGCCGGAGCGGTTATGAATTTGCTGCTGGCGCTGCTTGTCATGGTGGCGCTGGTGACCTCAACCGGCGTGATCGGCAGCACCACTGTGGCCGACTATCAGGAGGGAAACCTCTCGGCGCAGTCGGGCCTGCAGGCGGGGGACACCATTTTGAAGATCGACAACCGCCGCATCCACATCAGCACCGACGTGGTGTATGCCCTCATCCACGGCGCAGGCGAGCCCTGCGAAGTGCTTGTGGAGCGCGACGGGTCGACGGTGCAGCTCTCGAACGTCACCTTCCCCATGGATGAGACAGACAGCTACTATGTGGTCGACTTCTATTTTTATCGCGCCCCCTTCAACCCGCTGACCATTGTGCACGAGGCTTTTTTCCGCTGCGTGACCATGATGCGCGAGGTCTACTGGTCTCTGGGCGGCATGTTCACAGGGGAGGTCTCGCTGAGCGATCTGAGCGGGCCGGTGGGGACGACGCAGGCCATCAGCCAGGTTTCCAAACAGGGTATGGGCGCGCTGACCTACTTTGCCGTCTTTATCAGCATCAACCTGGGCATCGTCAACCTGCTGCCCATCCCGGCGCTCGACGGCGGCCGTCTGTTCCTGCTGCTGCTTGAAAAGCTGCGCGGAAAGCCCATTCCGGCCGAGGTGGAGGGCAGCATCAACTTCATCGGTTTTGCGCTGCTCATGCTGCTGGTGATCTTTGTCACCTATCGCGACATCAGGGCGCTGTTCTAGAGAGGAAGACAATATGCGACATCAGACAAGACAGGTCACCGTGCGCGGCCTCGCCCTGGGGGGCGGCGCCCCCGTTGTGGTGCAGTCCATGACCAACACCAAGACCGCCGACGTTGCCGACACGCTCGGACAGATCGAGCGGCTCGCACAGGCCGGATGCCAGATGGTGCGACTTGCCGTGCCCGACATGGAGGCGGCA
>CABRXB010000386.1 GCA_902474785.1 uncultured Eubacteriales bacterium
TTGAAGCGTTTTAAATCTTTAAAGCAGCCGAAAGGAGTTTTTGTGATAATCAATGAGCCCGTCTTTTTTCATGAGAGACAGCTCCCGCGACAGGGCGCTGCGCTCCACGTTGAGATATTCGGCCATGGCGTTTCTGTTCATCGGGATGGTAACAAGCCGGCTCTGCTGTTCGCGGGAAACCCCTGAAAGATAGGTGAGAATCTTTTCCCTCACCGTGGGGCGCAGCAGACAGTGGATGCGCTCGTGCAGCAGCAGCCCTTTTTCGGCAACGATGTTGAGGTAGTTGCGCAGCAGCAGGTCGTGCCGCGGACAGGCTCTGGAGCACCGGTTCAAAACGCGTGCAAAGGGGAGGATCAGCGCCGAAACGTCGTCTTGCGCCTGGACTGTAACAGGGCTTTGGTGAGCAAGACTGGCCGCCAGAATCACGCCGAATTCACTTCCCGGGCGAAGCAGGGAGATGAGAATGAGCTTGTCTGAGGCGTCCCATTTGACGGCGCGGCCGTGGCCGGACAGCACGATTCCAAAATCGTATACACTGGCGCCCTCTTCGATGATGACGTCGCCTTTTTTGTAGGTTGCAACTTTGGCGCAAAGACAGTCGAGCAGCTCGGCAATGTCGTGCAAATCAATGTGCGCGAACAGACTTGTTTGGGAAAGAAGGGGAAGTGCATGAGACAGGTTGTCCATGACGCCTCCTTTTTGTTGCGCACGCAACAAGAAATTTGCACCCATTGTACTATACTGAAAAACAAAGCGCAAGGCCGATTTTGTCTGAAAGGCAAATGGCCAGACGCCAGAAAAAAGGAGGGCAACCAGATGAATGCCAAATTTACATGGGGGTTTTATGGGCTGGCAGGGATCCTGCTCACATGGTCTCTGATCAAAGACGGGGAAAAAACGCGCGCGGCTTTTCGAAAGGCGTGGGGCATGATGCGCGGCGTTTTGCCACAGTTTATGGCCATTGTGTTGTTTGTCGGCCTGGTGCTTGCCGTGCTCCCGCCACAGGCCGTGCAGCACCTGATGGGGGAGGAGGCCGGCCTGAAGGGGATGCTGATGTGCTCGGCGATCGGCTCGGCGACGCTGATGCCCGTGATGGTGGCATTTCCGCTTGTCGCCCAACTGCTGGAAAGCGGGGCTGGAACCGCGCAAATGGCGGTCTTTGTTTTCACGCTCACCACCGTTGGCGTGATGACGTTTCCGATAGAGGCGAAATATCTGGGCGCGAAAGTTGCCCTTTTAAGAAATGGCGCCGCCTATCTGGTCTCTTTTGTGGCGGCCTGTCTCATGGGGGTGTTGCTCGGATGAAACGATGGATTCAGACATATGGATGGCTGGCGGCGGCCTTGCTGTGCATCGGCGCGGCGTTGCTGGGTGCGCCGCAGATTGGAAAAGAGGCGCTTGTGTTTGGCGGCAAAAATATGGTTCAATTTCTCATCGTCCTCCCGCCTGTTTTTCTCTGTGTGGGCCTGATGGATGTTTGGGTGGATCAGACGCGCATGATGCGCATCATCGGCGCGGACTCGGGACTCAAGGGCATGGCCATCGCGCTTGTGGCCGGGATGATGACGGCCGTTCCCCTGTACGCGCTG
>CABRXB010000387.1 GCA_902474785.1 uncultured Eubacteriales bacterium
CGGCAGGCGGCGCTCGCTCCTCTGATGCCGGCGGCAGGCCCGTGTTGGTCAAACCATGGCGTGAAAGCCCGGCCGGGGTTGAGCGGCAGGTTCGGGCGGCAGACGGCGTTCGCTCCCCTGCTACAGACAGCAGACTTTGGGGCAGGCCATCGTTAAAAGCCGACACCGGGCAGGCGCATGGGAGGGATGGTCAGCAAGCTGGTCTGCGAATCGGCGGCCGGTCTTGGCAGTGGGCTTTTCTCGGCCAGCGTCACAGGGGTATCAGGCAATCTTCTCTTGCTGTTCCGAGGGCGACGGTCGCCCGCCGGAATTTCGACCCGATGACAGAAAAAAGAGCCCGCCTTCCTGTCAGGAAGACGGGCTCTTTTAAACAAGCAGCCTTTTTTGCACAGAATACGGCGGGTAAGCCCGTCGCAGCCAGATCCCCTGGCAAACGAAGAGGGAGGGAAGTCGTCCTGCTACAAGGTCTGACAGGTAAACCAACCAGGGATTACCGAATCACATCGCAGCCCATATAGGGGCGCAGTGCTTCGGGCACCGTGACGCTGCCGTCCTCATTTTGATAGTTTTCCAAAATGGCGGCCACCGTGCGGCCCACGGCAACGCCCGAACCGTTGAGCGTGTGCACAAACTGCGCTTTCTCCTTGGGGCTCATCTTAAAGCGGATGTTGGCGCGGCGGGCCTGAAAGTCGGTCATGTTGGAGCAGGAGGAGATCTCCGCATAGCGGTTGTAGGAGGGCAGCCAAACCTCAATGTCATAGGTCTTGGCGGAGCCAAAGCCCATGTCGCCGGTGCACAGCACCACGGTGCGATGGGGCAGGCCGAGCTGCTGGAGCACATACTCGGCGTCGAGCGTCAGGCTCTCAAGCTGGTTGAAGGAGTCCTCGGGGTGGGCGAACTTGACGAGCTCAACCTTGTTGAACTGGTGCTGACGGATGAGGCCGCGCGTGTCGCGTCCAGCGGAGCCGGCCTCGGCGCGAAAACAGGCGGAATAAGCGCAGTACTTAAAGGGCAGCGCCGCGCCGTCCACAATGGATTCGCGATGGTAGTTGGTCACAGGCACCTCTGCGGTGGGGATGAGGTAATAGTCAAGGCCCTCGAGCTTGAACATGTCCTCGGCAAATTTGGGCAGTTGTCCCGTGCCGAACATGGAGTCCTTGTTGACCATGAAGGGCGGAAAGACCTCGGTGTAGCCGCGTTGGGTGTGTGTGTTGAGGAAAAAGTTGATGACGGCGCGCTCAAGCCGCGCGCCAAGGCCGCGGTAAAAATGGAAGCGCGCGCCCGTGACTTTGGCGGCGCTCTCGGGGTCCAAAATGCCAAGGTCCCTGCCGATGTCCCAGTGGGGCTTGGGCTCATAGGGGAAAACGCGCGGCTCGCCCCAGCGCCGCACTTCCACGTTGTCGTCGGAATCCGCGCCGGTGGGAACCGAGTCGTCGGGCAGGTTGGGAATGCGGGCGAGGAGATCCAGAATTTCGGCGTCAAGCGCCGTAACCTTGGCGTCTTCCTCCTTGATTTTGGCCGAAATCTCGGCCATCTGCGCCATCAGCGCATCGGTGGACTGCCCCGCCTTTTTCATGGCGGGGGTTT
>CABRXB010000388.1 GCA_902474785.1 uncultured Eubacteriales bacterium
AGGTTGACGATGGTGGATTTTCCCGCCCCCGTCTCCCCGACAAGGGCGACCATGGTGCCGGCAGGCACCGTCAAATTGAAGTGGTCGAGCACTTTCTCCGAGTCCTTTCCATAGGAAAAGGAGACGTCTTCAAACACAATATCGCCGGAGATGGGCTCGAAGTTCTCGACTTTGGGGGAAAAGCAGTCGCCATAGCGCGCCACAACCTCTTCCCCGTCGCGCACGTCGGGCTGCGCATCCAGCAGGCCCTCCACGCGCTCGATGTTGGCCTGCATCGCCACAAACTCGGCAAACAGACGCGCCATCTGCTGCACCGGTTCGAACAGCGAGATGGAATAGGTGATGAAAACCGACAGGATGCCAAAATCCATGAGCTGCTGCGTGACCAGCAGACCGCCCCGCCACAGGACGATGGCGGTGGCCATCGAGCCGCAAAACAGCACCATCGGAGCGAAAATCGAGGTCAGCATCGCACTGCGGCGCGATTCCTGATACATGCGGCCGGTCAAGTGCTCGAACCCGGCCGTGTTCTTCTCCTCCATGCACAGGGTTTTGGAGGTTTTGGCGCCCGTGATTCCCTCGTTGAAGGCGCCTGTGATGCGCGAATTGCTCTTTCTCACGCGGCGGTTGGCGTTCAAAATCCTGCTTTGGAACCACAGCGTTGTCACCACCACAACGGGGACGATCAACAAGATGGGGATGGCCAGCCGCAGTGAGAGCACCAGCATGGAGGCCAGCACACCGCCCACATAGGCCAGCGCCCACAAAAAGTCGACAAGTCCCCAGGCCACCATCATGGAGATGCGGTTGGTGTCGCTCATGACGCGGGCCAGCATATAGCCCACAGGGGTCTTGTTGTAATAGGAAAACGAGAGCTGTTGAAGCCGCTCAAAGGTATATCGTTTGAGGTCTCGCCCAAAGTACATCTCAATGTGAAACGCCGAGCGCGAAAAGATGACGCAGATCACGGCCTGAACCGCCACGGCCGAGGCCATCAGCGCAAAAAAGAGGCCCAGCCCATCGAGGCTTGCGGGTTCAATGAAATTGCGAATGGCATAGGTTTGAAAGAGCGGCAGCGCCACGTCGACAGCAGCCGAGATGAGCATGAGAACCGCCACCGTAATCAGTCTGCCGCGATAGGGGCGCAGCAGCGCGAACATCTTTTTCCAGGATTGCCAGTTGATCTGCTCTACATGGGTTTCTTCTTCATAGTAGTTCACGCTTTCACCTCCCCTTCTTTCGTCTCTTCCATGCTGGTTTGAATCTCACAGACGCGGCGATAGATGCCCTCTTGCGCCATGAGTTCCTCATGCGTCCCCATCTGCACAATGCGCCCCTTGTCAAGCACCATGATGCAGTCCGCCTGCATGAGCGTGACGGCGCGGTGCGAGATGAGTAGCGTTGTGGCGTTGCCGGAGCGGGTTTTGAGCGCGGCGCGAATCTGCGCGTCGGTCTCGGTGTCCACGGCCGAGAGCGAGTCGTCAAAAATCATGATGCGCGGATTTTGCGCCAGCATGCGCGCAATGGCCACGCGCTGCTTCTGTCCGCCCGAGAGCGTGACGCCGCGCTCGCCCA
>CABRXB010000389.1 GCA_902474785.1 uncultured Eubacteriales bacterium
CGGCGGCGGGAGCAGCGCGAAGACGCAGGCGGCCGTGACAAGGCTTGAGGCCGAGGATACACAGCAGTATGTGCAAGACCTTGAAACCAAGCTGACCACGCTGCTTGGTTCCATTGACGGCGTGAGCGAGCTCTCGCTCATGGTGACGCTCGAGTCGGGAGTCGAGTATGTCTATGCAACTGAGCAGAGAAGCAACGTCAATCTGCTCAGTGACACGCTGACAAATGCGCAAAAACGGGTGGAAAATCAAAATGACAACGAGGATTCCTACATCATCATCAAAGACGCCTCCGGTGCGGAGTCGACCGTTCTGGTCAAGCGGCTTGAGCCCGTGGTGCAGGGAGTGGCCGTTGTGTGCAGAGGCGCCGAGGACAATGTGGTGCGTCAAAAGCTCATCGAGACCACAGCCGTGGCGCTCGGGCTGCCCACCTCAAGGGTGAGCGTTGTGGCCAAATAAAGCAGAGTTGCTTTTTTGATAAATCATCTCAATCATTCATGTCAGGCGGGAGGAGAAATGTGGTTATGCTTATGAGAAAAAGAAAGATCATCTTCGTGTCGCTCGCGGTTATTTTGGTGCTGGCCTTTATGGTCAACGGCCTCATGGAGCGGCAGCGGGCCGAGCTCATCGAACAGGTGTCGACGTCAACCGTGACAGAACCCAAGATTTTAGGCGAGGCTAAGCTGGTCGATGCGGCCAGCGACGAATCCGAGGTGTCGGTGACGGTGGGCGCCGTTTCATCGGGCTACTTTGCCGATGCGCGCATCAACCGCCAAAAGGCGCGCGATGCGGCGGTGGAGCTGCTTCAGTCCATCGTGTCGGACAGCGCGGCCGACGATGAGAGCAAGCGCGAGGCGGCGGCCGAGCTGGGCGTGATTGCCGCCGTCATCGCCAAGGAGAGCGATATGGAGAGCCTCGTCAAGGCAAAGGGGTTTTCAGATGCCGTGGTCGTGGTGGGTGAGAGCGATGTGACCGTGGTGGTGCAAAGCGACGGGCTGACAGGGGCCGACGTGAGCAAAATCAAGGAGATCGTGATGAGCGAGGCCTCGGTGGGGGCGGAGAACATCAAGATCATCGAAGTGAAGTAGGAAAAAGGCTCGATCAGCTTTTAAAAAATGAGAGACCTTCTTGCCTGAGGCATCCCGGCGTGGTATACTAACATAGATATCCCAAGGGGGATGGCAGAAGATACCGTGAGCGATGAAACCGCGACAACGCAGGCTGTGTGCCTGCTTTTCGGAGGGATGACTATGGAAGGCAAGTATGTAGAAGGGGTCGGCAATGTGCGCATCTCGGAGGAGGTCATCAGCACGATTGTGGCTGTGGCCGCCCTCGAGGTCAAGGGCGTCACCGCGTTGACGCCGCGCCCTGTGGCCGACATCAAGGGGCTTTTGCCCGGCAAGAAGACCTCGGCCAAAAATGTGCGTGTGGACGAACAAAACGGTCAGGTCATCATTGAGATCGGCGTCACCATTGAATTTGGCAACAAACTGCAAGAGGTAGCTTTGAATTTGCAGACCGAGGTCAAAAAGGCGGTCGAGGCCATGACCGGGCTGACGGTGTCCGCCGTC
>CABRXB010000390.1 GCA_902474785.1 uncultured Eubacteriales bacterium
CAAGGCGGACGACATAGAGAAGATTGAGTGGAGAAGCAATGTTTACATTCACACTGCCTGAACTCTTGCAGCAGCTTGCCAACGGGCTCACAATCGGCTGCCTGTATGCGCTGGTCGCCATCGGCTACACCATGGTCTATGGCATTCTGCGCCTGATCAACTTTGCCCATTGCGACATCTTCATGATGTCGATGTATTTTTGCTATTATTCCATCACGGTGTTTGCGCTGCCCTGGCCGGTGGCGCTGCTGCTCGTTGTGGCGGCGACGGCGCTGCTGGGCGTCTCAATCGAGCAGGCGGCCTATCGTCCGCTGCGCGAGGCCCCGCGCATCTCGCTGCTCATCTCGGCCATCGGCGTGTCCTATCTGCTTGAAAACCTGGCCACCGTGCTCTTCACCGGCGTGCCGCGTCAGTTTCCCGCCATTGGGAACCTGCAAAAGATGGTGAACATCGGCGGCGTGCGCGTGGCGCAGCTTGCCATCTATGCTCCCGCCATCATGGTGGTGCTGCTTGTCGCCCTGCTCTACCTCATCAACAAAACCAAGACGGGTATGGCCATGCGCGCCGCCTCCAAGGACTTTGAAACGGCGCGACTGATGGGCATCAACGTCAACAAGACCATCTCCATCACCTTTTTGGTGGGGTCGGCGCTTGCCGCCGTTGGCGCCATCATCTGGGGCCAAAAATATCCCCAGATCCAGCCCTATGTCGGCGTGATGCCGGGGCTCAAGTGTTTTATCGCGGCCGTGATCGGCGGCATCGGCAACATCAAGGGCGCCGTGGTGGGCGCCATGATGCTCGGCGTGCTGGAGATTTTGCTCGTGTGGCGTTTTTCGGAGCTGTCGGGTTACAAGGACGCCTTTGCCTTTGTCATCCTCATTTGCATTTTGATCTTTAAACCCACCGGTCTCTTTGGAGAGACCTTTGTCGACAAGGTGTAAGGGGGTGGATGCATTGAAAAAAGACAAAAGGGATTTTTGGCTCACCGTGGCCGCGCTTGCGGCGCTGACCGCCTTTGTGGGGCTGACCCAGATGGGCGTGCTAAAGCTGGTCGACAGTTACCAGATCCATGTGCTCAACCTGTGCGCCATCTACACCATTTTGGGCCTCTCCATGAACCTGGTCAACGGCTTTACCGGCCTTTTCTCATTGGGGCAGGCCGGCTTTATGGCCATCGGCGCCTATGTGACGGCGTTGCTCATCATGGCGCCCGACGTCAAGGAGCGGGTTTTTTATCTCGAACCCATCGAGCCCTGGCTGGGCGCGCTGCAATGCCCCTTTTGGGTGGCGCTGCTGGTTGGCGGCATACTGGCGGCGGTGGTGGCCTTTTTCATCGGCTTTCCCGTGCTGCGTCTGCGCGGCGACTATCTGGCCATTGCGACGCTGGGCTTTGCCGAGATCATCCGCATCATCTTTTTGAACACGCAGACCATCACAAACGGCTCCATGGGCGTCAAGTCCATCCCGCCCACCGCCAACCTTGCCTGGTGCTTCGGCGTAGCCGCGCTCATGGTGCTCTTCATGCTGCGCCTCATCCACTCGAGCTATGGCCGCGCGTTCAA
>CABRXB010000391.1 GCA_902474785.1 uncultured Eubacteriales bacterium
GCGTAAAGACAAACACCTCGTCGTCGAAAAAGTCGATCTTAAAGGTACGCATAAATTCCTCGGGGTCAGACGAGGTCGATTGCACCTCGAGCACCTGGCGCACCCATTCGAGCTTGCCCTCAAGTGTGTCCTTCTTGGTGAGGCCGCGCTTGTATTTCCAGTGCGCCGCGATGCCAAATTCCGCCGTGCGGTGCATTTCCCATGTGCGGATCTGCACCTCGAAGGGGATGCCCTCCTTGCCGATGACGGTGGTGTGCAGCGACTGGTACATGTTGGGCTTTGGGGTGGAGATATAGTCTTTGAACTTTCCGGGGATGGGCTTATACATGTCGTGCACAATGCCGAGCACGTTGTAGCAGTCCACAATGGTGTTGACAATGACGCGCACGGCATACAGATCGTAGATCTCGCTGAGCGTCTTGTTTTGCTTATACATTTTCTGGTAGACGCTGTAGATGTGCTTGACGCGCCCCGTCACCTGTGAATCAGGCATTTCAGACGACACGCGCTCGCGCAGCCGATTCATCACCTCTTCCAGAAAATTCTGCCGTTCCGCCTGATGACTGGCAAAGTCCCGTGCGATCTCCTCATAGCCCACCGGGTCGAGATATTGCAGCGAGAGATCTTCGAGCTCGACCTTGACGCGCTGCATACCAAGGCGGTGCGCCAGCGGCGCATAGACCTCCATGGTCTCGCGCGACTTCTCCCTGCGTTTGAAGTCGGGCATGACCGCCATGGTGCGCATGTTGTGCAGGCGGTCGGCCAGTTTGATGATGATCACGCGGATGTCTTTGGCGGTGGCGAGGAACATCTTGCGCAGGTTTTCCACCTGCTCTTCCTCCTTGCTGGTGTAGGGAATTTTGCCAAGCTTGGTCACGCCCTCCACCAGCGTCGCCACGTCGCTGCCGAATATTTTGGAGACCTCCTGCACTGTGACGCCGGTGTCCTCCACAACATCGTGCAGCAGCGCCGCAACGATGCAGTCGCTGTCCATGCCAAGGTCGATGAGAATGCGCGCCACCTCGACAGGGTGGGTCAAATAGTCCTCCCCTGAACGGCGTTTTTGCCCAAAATGGGCCGTTCTCGCCATGATGAACGCCCGCTCTAGCAGCTCTCTGTCGTAATAATGGGCGTGCTCTGGCTCATCCAGTTTTTCCGCAAGCAGCCTGCCAATGGGATCTTGCGCCATGGGCAGCTCCGGCTCTTGTTCCGGCGACGGCTGCTCTGACACCGGCCCCGGATCGGTCGGCTTGGCGGACTGGCCTGAGGCTTCAGGCGCAAAGCAGCGCATGCGCGACCTCCAAAATCGAATGCTGTCTGTCACCGGGGCTCCCTCCTCACTCTTTGTCGAAGCTCTTTGCAAAAAACGGTGAATTAAACGATGTCTTTTTGTTCCGACGAATGAAATGCGATTTTTCGAAGTTGCTGTAAAATCACAGAGTTGTTTAAGTTGACTTTTCCCTCGATGCGGTTGACCGTGACCTGCAGACTGTCGCCCTCCACCGTCATGTTCAGGATTCCCATCTCCTGAAGCACGTCGATGCAAGTGCGCATGCGG
>CABRXB010000392.1 GCA_902474785.1 uncultured Eubacteriales bacterium
GCTCAAGGCCGAGACCTTGCTGACGCTGCGCAACCCGCCGCAGGCGATTTTGGTGGGAGGGGTGTTCGCCCTGGCGATGGTGGCGCTGCTCACCTGGTTTTTTACCACGGAGCGCGGTTATGCCATCCGCGCCACCGGCAGCAACGGAGGCATGGCGCGCGCGCAGGGCATCAATACGGCGGGCACCACGGTGCTTGCGCTGATGCTCTCCAACGGTCTTGTGGGTTTGGCCGGAGGGCTGCTCTCCCAGTACCAGGGTTACGCCGATGTCAACATGGGGCGCGGCGCCATTGTCATCGGGCTGGCCTCGGTGATTTTGGGCGAGGCCATTCCCTTTTTGCGTTCCCACTTTTCGCTTCAGCTCATCGCCTCGGTGATCGGCGGCATTCTCTACTATCTGGTCATCACGCTGGTGCTTCAGGCGGGACTTGACACCAACGACCTCAAGTTGTTTTCAGCCGCAGTCGTGGCACTGGCGCTGGGTGTCCCCAATCTGCGGCAAAAGGCGGCGGTCAAACGCATTACAAAATCTGCACTACGCATCCAGGAGGATGGGCAAAGGAAGGAGACGGTTTAATTATGTTGAAGATCAAAGGGCTCAAAAAGACCTTTTATGCGGGAACCATCCATGAAAAGGCTGCGATCAAGGGCGTGGAGCTCACCTTTGCCGACGGAGATTTTGTCACGGTGATCGGCGGCAACGGCGCCGGAAAGTCGACGGTGCTCAACCTGATCGCAGGCGTTTTCCCGGCCGACAGCGGATCCATCGAGCTCGACGGCGTGGAGCTGACCTCTCTGCCCGAGTATCGCAGAGCGTCCATGCTGGGCCGCGTGTTCCAGGATCCCATGCGCGGCACCGCGGCCGACATGACCATCGAGGAGAATCTGACTCTCGCCTGTCGGCGCGGGCGGCATCGCGGCCTGCGCCGGGGGGTGACGCGCGCCGAGCGCGAGCTCTTTGTGGAGCGGCTTGCTGCGCTCGACCTCGGGCTGGAAAACAGGCTGTCGGCCAAGGTTGGCCTGCTCAGCGGCGGTCAGCGTCAGGCGCTCACGCTGCTCATGGCCACCATGCAGCGGCCCCACCTGCTGCTGCTCGACGAGCACACCGCCGCCCTCGACCCGCGCACGGCCGAGCGCGTGCTCACCCTGTCTCGCCAGATTGTGGAGAAAGAGGGGCTGACCGCCATGATGGTGACGCACAACATGCGCGACGCCATCAACACCGGCAACCGCCTCATCATGATGCACGAGGGCCGCGTGGTGCTCGACATCGCAGGCGAGGAGAAAAAACGGCTTACGGTCGAGGGCCTCATGGCCCGCTTCTCGCGTGTGTCGGGAGAGACCTTCGACGACGACAAGGCCCTGCTCGCATAGCGCAAAGGCGCAACGACAAAAGGGTTTGAGAGGTTGACGTTAGGACGTTAGAAGATACGGCCGCTGATGCGGGATTTTGAGAATACGACGGCAAACATGACTGCATTGGACGTTGGCGGCGTAAAAAAGACTTGGCGTGCGTTCGCGCCGCGCGCAAACAGCGATACGCCACGGCGAA
>CABRXB010000393.1 GCA_902474785.1 uncultured Eubacteriales bacterium
CGTAATACTGCGCCTGTTCGAGCTCCTGGCGCGAGGTGGCAATTCTGGCTTTGAGCGTGTCTTCGGATTCGCTGTTTCTGCCGCGCAGACGCAGCTCGGCCTCCGCCATGCTCGGCGGCACCAAAAAGATGAGAATGGCATCCTGCCGCTTCTCTTTGACCTGGCGGGCGCCCTGCACCTCGATTTCAAGCAGCACATCGCAGCCCAGCGCCAACCATTCGTCCACCTTGTCAAGCGGCGTTCCATAGAAGTTTCCGTTGTAGCAGGCGTATTCCAGCATTTCCCCACGCGCGATGCGCGCTTCAAAATTCTCTCTGCTGAGAAAAAAATACTCCTGCCCATAGGTCTCATAATCTCTGGGAGGGCGCGTTGTGGCAGAGATCGACAGACGGATCTGGTCGTTTGCCTCCACCAGCTTTTGCACCACAGTGGACTTCCCCGTTCCCGAGGGGCCCGACACCACGAGCAATCTTCCCCTGTTATTCATCCTCATCCTCATCTTCCTCGTCGATCATACGATTGGCCACAGTCTCGGGCTGAATGGCGGATAAAATCACATGGTCGCTGTCTGTGATGATGACGGCGCGCGTTCGCCGGCCATAGGTGGCGTCGATGAGGCGGCCGTTGTCCTTGGCCTCCTGCACCGTGCGCTTGATCGGCGCCGATTCAGGGCTGACAATCGCCACCAGCCTCGAGGAGGAGACCATGTTGCCAAAGCCGATATTTACCAGTTTCATACGTCCCCCATTTGATTATTCAAGATTTTGGACTTGTTCTCTGATTTTTTCCAGTTCCGCCTTGTTGTCGACCACCAGCATGGAGATATCCTTGATCTGGGATTTGGAGCCGATGGTGTTGATCTCCCGATTCATCTCCTGTAGCAAAAAGTCCATCTTGCGGCCGGAGGGTGCGCTCGATTGCAGCAGCTTTTTGAGCTCGGCGGCATGACTGCGAAGACGCACCACCTCCTCGGTGATGTTGATGCGATCGGCATAGAGCGCAACCTCGGTGATGAGTCGGCCCTCGTCGAGCGCCAGATCGCCCAGCAGCTCTTCAAGAAGCGCCGTCAGGTTTTCCCGATAGATCTCACAGGTGCGAAGGGACGCCTCCTCAATGACGGGAAGCGTGCTCAAAATCGTGTCGATGCGGGCGAGCAGATCCGCTGTGAGACGCTCGCCTTCGGCGGCGCGCATGGTCAAAAAGGCGTCGAGCGCACAGCGCGCCGCCTGCTGCACATCATTCCAGAGGGCCTCGGCATCCTCGTCTTGTCGCACCACCTGAAAGAGGTCTGCGTTTTGCGCCAGGACAGAAACCGAGATGTCGTCTCTCACGCCATAGTCCGTCGTCATCTGATGCAGGGCCTGCAAATAGCTGCGCAGCAGCGGTTCGTTGAGCGACACCGACACGTCGGGCCCTTCGAGCTGCGTGATCGCCACATAGACATCCACTTTGCCGCGGCTGACGTCAGCCTGCACCAGCTTTTTGAGGCGTTCTTCCAAAAATCCATAGGCGCGCGGAATCCGGCAGGAGAAATCAAAATAGC
>CABRXB010000394.1 GCA_902474785.1 uncultured Eubacteriales bacterium
CCGCCGCCTTCCGCGGCATCGGCGACTCGGTCGTTCCGCCCGTCATCATGGTGACAGGCATCTGGGTTGGCCGTGCGTTGACCTGCATCATCTGCACAAAGTTCTTCAACATGGGCGCCTATGCTCTTTACTGGGCGCTGGTGGGCGACTACGTTGTGCGCTCGGTGCTCTACTTCTGGAGATACAAGTCCGGCGCCTGGCTGAGGGCGCAACGGGGCGTGGAGTAACGACGTTTCAAAGGAGACACGCATGAGTCAAAGCAAAACCGCGCTACTGGACCGATTTGCCGCCCGAGCAGAGGATCGCCCTCTGCTCGGGCGGCTGCTTGACCTGTCGGACGCGGCCGACAGGCGCGGCACGGCGCAGGCCTCCCGTTTTCTCGATGCGCGCCAGCAAGGGCTTGCCTCGTCGCTGCTCACGGCGGCCGGCCGTCCCCATGCGCTGTGGGGCGGCTACGAGGGAGCCGAGCGCCGGGTGGCTGTGTTGCTGCCGGACGAGGGGGAATGCGACCTCTCCTTGGCAGGCGTTGTCGCGCTGCGCGCCGACACGCCCACGCCCGGGCTCTCCCACCGTGACTACCTGGGGGCGCTGATGGGGCAGCGCATCGAGCGCGAGCTCATCGGCGATATCTTGGTGGGGGACTACGGGGCGCAGCTTCTGGTCTGTCGCGAGATCGTCCCCTTTTTGATGGAAAATTTCACGGGAGCGGGCCGCGCAAGGCTGACGCTGCGCGAGCTGTCGGCAGACGAGCTGCACCTGCCCGCCCGACAGCCGGAGCGCCGTCGGGACACGCTCTCCTCGCTGCGGCTCGACTGTGTGGTTGCGGCCGGCTTTCGCCTCTCCCGGCGCGATGCGGCCGAGGTCGTGCGCGCCGGCCGCGTGCTGATCGATGGGCTGCCCTGTGAAAAGCCAGACCGTCTTGTGCAGGCCGGTCAGATATTGACGCTGCGCGGCAGGGGCCGGGTGACGCTCGAAGAGGTGGGCGGCTTCTCCCGCAAGGGGCGCGTGGTGGTCACGCTGGCGGTGTGGTAGTATAAATTTCCAACAATATATAAAAATAAAATAAAAATAAAGGAAAACCCCTTGCAACACAAACAGAAGTTTGATATATTGAAGGTGCGTTTCATTGGCGCCTTGCGCTCTGCGGCCGCAGGCAAAACACCGTTTTGCGTTTTGCCTTGAAGCGCAGGTCAGGATGGATCGAGCGTCAAATTGCTTTCTATCGCCACACATGAGTTGAGAGGAGGATACCCGCCATGGCCGAGCTGAAATATGAGATAACGGCGCAAATTGGCACGCTGTCCGAGCGTTCGGGATGGACCAAGGAGCTCAATATGATCCGCTGGAACGACCGAGAACCCAAGTTTGACATCAGAGACTGGTCTCCCGACAAGGCCAAGATGAGCAAGGGTATCACCATGACGCTCGAGGAAGTGATCGCCCTGCGCGATCTGCTCAATGCACTCGATCTGGAGGCGCCGGCGGACTGAGGATTTGAGGCGCCGGGAATTACGCTGC